>NZ_JBFAXX010000089.1:0-24069 GCF_040680995.1 Kitasatospora sp. NPDC051914 | reverse complement strand
CGTCCGGCTCCTCGTCCGTGCGGCCCTCGGCTTCCTCCTCCTCGGCGACGGCGTCCTCGTGGGACTTCACCACCTTGCTGTCGCGGATCTCGCCGAACGGGCCGACGTGCATTCCCCGGCGGGAGCCCGACGTGCGCTTCCGGGCTCAGAGCATCGCCAGCAGCTCGCCCATCGCCTTGGCGACGTCGTCCGCCGTCCACTCCAGGGCGGCACTGCCCACCGTCACCTCGGTCATCGCCAGACCGGGCGCGCCCGGCTCGTCCCAGAACGAGAACAGCGCGATCCCCTGCTCCTCGGCCAGCCGCAGGGTGGCCTCGGTGAGGGCGTCCGCGGTGTGCGGAAGCCACAGCCGGAACTGGTGGGTGTGCGGCGGCAGCGGGTCCACCCGGGCGCCCGGGACCTCCGCCAGGGCCGCCGCGATCGTCTTCGCGTGCCTCACGTAGCCGGGCAGCCGCGGGAGTTCGCGCTCCAGCCCGGCCAGCGCTGCCAGCGCCGCCGGCCACTGCTGGAAGAGCCGGCCGCCGTACCGGTGCCGCCAGACCCTGGCCTCCCGGACGAACTGCTCGTCGCCGGCCAGCAGGGCCCCGCTGAGGCCGCCCAGCGACTTGTAGCAGGAGACGTACACCGAGTCGGCCAGCGCGCTGATCTCCGGCAGCGTACGGCCCAGGTGACCGGTCGACTCCCACAGCCGGGCGCCGTCCAGGTGCACCCTGGCCCCGAGCCCGCGGGCCGCCTCGACCGCCTCCGACAGGTCCTGCCAGGACGGCAGCACGAACCCGGCGTCGCGCAACGGCAGCTCCAGCATCAGCGTGCCGAACTGCTCCTCGCAGCAGCGCAGTTCGTCCGGGTTCGGCAGGCGCGGCGCGGTGGTGGGCCACACCGTGTGCAGGCCGGTGAGGCGGGTGACGGCCCGCCGCTCGTGCAGCTCGGGGTGGGCCAGCGGGTGCATCGCGACCACTCGGCTGCCGGTGCGGTCCGCCCAGTACCGCAGTGCCACCTGCTGCGCCATGGTGCCGGTCGGGAAGAAGGCCGCGTCCTGGCGGCCGAGCAGCGCCGCCACCTTCTCCTCCAGGGCCCGCACGGCGCCGTCGCCGTACACGTCGGGCCGCTGGTCGAGGTCGTACACCTGGTCGGCGTCGGCGGCGAGGGCCGTCATCCGCTCGCGGAGGCTGGCCGGCCGGCTGCCCGAGAGCAGCCGGCCGCTGGACCGGAAGGCGGCGAAGCGACGCCGCTGGAATTCCTCGTTCACTCCCCGATCCTCGCCCAGATCCCCGCCCGGCGCGCCGGATGGAGCGAGGAGGGCGGGAAGTTGCCGTACCGCTTCTCCTCCGCCCCGTCCGGACCGGACGCGACCGCCGCAGGACGCGCCGCGCCCCGGAACGGTGCCCGGCTGTGGCCCGGGTCACGATTGGCCCCCGGACGACAGGGGTACCGCGGTGGCAGTGGTCACAGGCCCCCGGGCCGGTACGAGCGCCGGTAGTAGTGACGGCGCCGCCCGGGGCCCGGGACACGGGGGCAGGGGCGGGCCGCGGGGCGTCCAGCACGACGGACCGTCGTAGGTCACACCGTTTGGGTCGCTCCGGAAGAGCGATTACACCGGAGTGGTCCCCGCCAGGGAGCCGTGCGGCTCCGCTGCGCACCGCCCCCTTCCGCGAGGTCCAGCCACCATGCCTTCGTTCTCCGACGCCACTCGTCGTATCGTCCGCACGGCCTCCGCCGGCACCGCCGCGGCCATGCTCAACGCCCGTTCCCTGACCTCCCGCGCGCTGGAGGCCGGCCGCGGGGGCGGCCTGTCGGGCCTGCTGGGAGCCGGCCGGACGGGCGACCTGTCGGGCGTGCGGGCGGCGGCCGCCTCCCCTCGGCCGGGCAACCGGGCGAAGGTCGCCTCGGGCGGTGTCGCCGCCCTGGCACTGGGCGCACTGCTGCTGCCGGGCCACGCCTCGGCGCAGGCCACCGTTCACCCGACGGTGCCGGGCAGCTCGGTCTTCACCGCCTCCTCGGCGCCGCAGCAGGAGGGCCGCGTGGTGCAGGTGGCCGAGCCGAGCACCTACAAGCAGCCGCGTTCGGTCTCCGCCCAGGACTCGGTCGGCGTGGCGCGCAACCTGGCCCAGCCGCAGCCCGCGCAGCAGGCACAGCCCGCCGCCCAGCCGGCCCCGGCCCAGCAGGCCGCCCCGCAGCCGCAGCCGGCCCAGCAGGCGCAGCCCGCCCCGGCGCCCGCCCCCGCGCAGCCGGACTGGTCCTCCCCCGCCCCGGGCGCGCCGACCAGCAACCCGTACCACAAGACCAACCGCGGCTACGCGGCCGGCTTCCACACCGGTGTGGACTTCGCGGTGCGCACCGGCACCCCGCTGGTCGCCGTCGGCAACGCCACCGTGGTGTCGGCCGGCTGGGCCGGCGCGTACGGCAACCAGGTCGTGCTGAAGCTGGCGGACGGTCACTTCGCCCAGTACGCGCACCTGTCGAAGCTCGGCGTGCACGCGGGCCAGAAGGTGAAGGCCGGCGACCGGGTCGGCCTGTCCGGCAGCACCGGCAACTCGACCGGTCCGCACCTGCACTTCGAGATCCGCACCGCCAACCGGTACGCCGCGGTGATCGACCCGATCAAGTACCTCTCGGCGCACGGCGCGAAGAACTTCTGATCGCTCCCCGCCCTGAGAGGGCCGACGACCGCCGGGGGACGTCAGGAGGCGGTCGCGCCGGCGGCGGGGGCGGCAGCACCGGCCGAGATGCCGGACGCTATCTCCAGGGCGAGCTCGACGGCCGCCTCCATGGCCTCCGCGAGGGTGGCCGGCGGGGCCTCGGCGCAGGCGGCGGCCGACTCACCGGACTCGGTGTCGTCCTGCTTGAGCAGGAAGAACGCCGAGTTGATCGAGAAGAGCGAGACGGTGGCGCGCAGCCGCTCGCGGAAGGTGGCGTTCGGGCCCTGGATGAGCCCGATCATCGCCAGCATCCGGTCCTTGAACTCCAGCCCGGCCGCGGACTCCCGCAGCGCGGGCTGGTTCTCGTGGAAGAAGCGCAGCAGCGGGGCGCGGTCGGCCATGCCGGCGGCGAAGCGCCGCACCAGTTCGTCCCGCAGCTCCGGGGACCAGGGGCGTTCGCGGCCCCAGGCGATCGCCTCGTCTATCGGCGCGGCCATGGAGCCGACGATGCCGTGGACGATGTCGTCCTTGGTCTTGAAGTGGTAGTACAGCGCGGCCTTGGTGACGCCGAGGCGGTCCGCGATCTCCCGCAGCGAGGTCTTCTCGTAGCCCTGTGACGCGAAGAGCTCCAGGGCCACCTCGATGATCCGCGCTCGGGTGTCGCTGCGGGGGCTCTGCGTCGTACTCATCGGTGGCTGGCCTGCCTCGTGGCTGCGGTGGGTGGCGGTAGCGCTCCGGCTCCGGCGCACCTCCAGGGTCCATTCTCCCTGCCCGGGGGCGGTCCGCCGAAACCGGCTTGACGTCCGGCTGGGGGACAACTTACCGTGCGACGCGACCGGATAACTAGCCGGTCGACAAGTAAGTAGGCCGCGGACCACGCGGCAGGCCGCTCTCGGGGAGACGCTTCGATGTCACACCAACAGGTAGAAAAAGCCGCGGAAGGTCCCGCAGCCGGAGCCCCGGAGGCCTCGGACGACGTCCCCCGCACCCCGCGCGAGATCCGCCTGGTGATGATCGGCCTCGTCGTCGCGATGCTGCTCGCCATGCTCGACAACCTGATCGTCGGCACCGCGATGCCCACCATCGTCGGCGACCTCGGCGGCGCCGAGCACCTCTCGTGGGTGGTCACCGCCTACACGCTGGCGACCGCGGCCTCCACCCCGATCTGGGGCAAGCTGGGCGACATGTTCGGCCGGAAGGGCACCTTCGTCCTCTCGATCGCGATCTTCCTGCTCGGCTCCGCGCTCTCCGGCCTGTCCGGCACCATGGGCCAGCTGATCGCCTTCCGCGCCGTGCAGGGCCTCGGCGCCGGCGGCCTGATGGTCGGCGTGATGTCGATCATGGGTGCGCTGGTCCCGCCGCGCGACCGCGGCAAGTACCAGGGCATGTTCGCCGCGGTGATGGCGCTCGCCACCATCGGCGGCCCGCTGATCGGCGGCTTCATCACCGACCACCTGAGCTGGCGCTGGACGTTCTACATCAACCTGCCGCTCGGCGTGCTCGCGCTGGCCTTCATCGTGATCACCCTGAAGCTGCCGACCACCCGCTCCACCGCCCGGATCGACTACCTGGGCGCGCTGCTGCTGACCGTCGGCATCACCTCGCTGGTCCTGGTCACCACCTGGGGCGGCCAGGAGTACGAGTGGGGCTCCAAGCAGATCCTGGGCCTCGGCGCGCTCGCCGTCGCCACCCTGATCGGCTTCTGCTACGTCGAGCAGCGCGTCGAGGAGCCGATGCTCCCGCTGTCGCTCTTCAAGAACCGCAACTTCACCCTGGTCTCGGTGATCGGTTTCATCGTCGGTTTCGCGATGTTCGGCGCGGTGACCTTCCTGCCGCTCTACCAGCAGACCGTCCAGGGCGCCTCGGCCACCAACTCCGGCCTGCTGCTGATGCCGATGATGTTCGGCATGCTGGTGATCTCGCTGGTGGTCGGCCAGGCCATCACCAAGACCGGCAAGTACCGGATCTACCCGATCATCGGCACCGCGGTGATGGCGGGCGGCTCGCTGCTGCTCTCCACCCTCGGCACCGACACCAGCCGGTTCACCTCGGCCTGCTGGATGGTCGTGCTGGGCGCCGGCATGGGCTTCCTGATGCAGGTGACCATGCTGGTCGCGCAGAACAGCGTCGAGCTCAAGGACATGGGCGTGGCCTCCTCCACCGCCACGCTGTTCCGCACCATCGGCGGCTCGATCGGTGTGGCGCTGTTCGGCGCGCTCTTCACGCACCAGGTCACCGCCACCATGAAGGAGCGGCTCGGCAGCGGGGGCGGCGCGAGCGCCAACCTCGGCCAGATGGGCCCCGAGGCGCTGCGCAAGCTGCCCGCGCCCGTCCAGGACGCCTACCACCACGCCGTCTCCAACGGCATGCACACCGTGTTCCTGTGGGGCGCCGTGATCAGCGTGGTCGCGGTCGCCGCGGCGCTGTTCCTGCGCGAGGTGCCGCTGCGCGGCGCCGGCACGCAGAAGCCGGAGACGCAGCTCGAAACGGTCTGATCCCCGCCGTACGGCAAGGGCCCGCCCGGATGTTCCGGGCGGGCCCTTCGCCTGTGCGTGCTGCGGCCAGCGGGTCAGTGCGGCAGGCGGTAGACGCCCTGCGCGACCGGCTCGACCAGGCCGTCGGCGACCAGCCCGTCCAGGGCCCTGGCCCGCTGTACGGCGTCCGGCCAGACCGCGTCCAGCCGGGCCTGCGGCACCTCGCCGTGCGCCTCGCGCAGCACCGCGAGCAGCTTCCCGCGCACCTGGCGGTCCGTTCCCTCGTACGTCTGCCCGCGCCGGGCCGGGCCCTCGTACGGCGGACGGCCGGCCCGCTGCCAGGCGCAGTCCGCGAGCAGCGGGCAGGAGGCGCACTCGGGGCCGCGGGCGGTGCAGACCAGCGCGCCGAGCTCCATCACCGCGACCGCCCAGGTGGCGGCGGTGTCCGCGGTGGCCGGCAGGTACTCGGCGGCGGTGCGGCGCTCCGCCGCGGTGGTCGCCTGTGCCGGGTACTCGACGCCGGTGACCGCCCGGGCGAACACCCGGCGGACGTTGGTGTCCAGCACCACGTGCCGCTGCCGGAAGGCGAACGACGCGACCGCGGCCGCCGTGTACTCGCCGACGCCCGGCAGGGCCAGCAGCGCGGCGTGGTCCTCCGGCACCTCGCCGCCGTGCTTCTCGGTGATGGCCACGGCCGCACCGTGCAGCCGCAGCGCACGGCGCGGGTAGCCGAGCCGGCCCCACATCCGGACGGCCTCGCCCGGTGCGTCGGCGGCCAGGTCGGCCGGGGTCGGCCAGCGCTCCAGCCAGGCCGCGTACGCGGGCAGCACCCGCTTCACCGGGGTCTGCTGGAGCATGAACTCGCTGACCATCACCGCCCAGGCAGTGGCGGACGGCGTCCGCCAGGGCAGGTCGCGGGCGTTGGCCTCGTACCAGCCGATGACGGTGGAGTGCAGCCGGGCGGGAGTGGCATTGATGGCAACCATGGCACTCCGATCCTCCCATGCCGCCGGACGCGTCCGGGCCGTCGGCGGCGCCCCGGGGCAGGGGGCTCCCCCGGGCGGGGCCGTCAGAGGCCGAGGTCGTCCAGTTCCTTGAGCAGCGCCGCGCGCGGGCTCTCCGGAAGGCGGTTGCCGGCGCCCTGACCGGGAGCGGCGCCGGCCGCGGCTGCCGCTGCCGCGCCGGTCGCCGGCGCGGCCGCCGCGGGCGCACGGCGGGCGGTGCGGGCGCCGCGGTCGCGGAACAGCCAGGCGCCGAGGAGGCCGCCGACCAGTCCGCCGAGGTGGCCCAGCCAGCTCACGCCCGGGGTGCCGGGGACGGCGGTGGTCAGGATGTAGGCGAAGGAGGCCGCCATCACCAGGCCGATCAGGCTGTCGATCAGGTTCCGGTCGATCAGGCCGCGCAGCACCACGTAGCCGAAGTAGCCGAAGACCAGGCCGCTCGCTCCGACGGTCACCACGCTCTCCCGCTCGAAGAGCCAGACCGCCGCACCGCTGGTGAGCGCCACCAGCAGGGTCAGCCCGAGGAACTTCTTGACCCCGCGGTAGGCGGCGAGGAAGCCGAAGACGAACAGCGGCCCCGAATTGCTCTCCGCGTGCTGCCAGTTCACGTGCAGCAAGGGCGCGGCAAGGACGTCCGCGGCCCGGTCGATCCGGTGCGAGCGGATGCCGAAGTCGAGGGTGAGGTCGTAGTCGGCGAGCCAGTTGACGATCTGCACCGCCCAGACCGTGCAGAGGAGGCCGAACACCACGAAGAAGGCGCGGCGCGCCTCGGCGATCATTCGGGCGGGATCGGGTTCGGTGCGCTGGTCGGTCGCCATGACGCGACTATAGGGCTGCGCCCGGGGCCCGGACAGGCCCGGGAATACCCCGAACGGCCCGCGCCCGTCCGGAGCAAATGGCGGATCATGTGAAGGAAGTGATCCCCGTACAGTGTTGATGCATCAACGGGTGCACACAGTCTCGTAGAGTTTGCGCGTGCCCTCTCTGCGTCAACCCGTGGGACCGTTGCCGGCCTCGATCTACTGGCGACGGCGTCTCGTCGTGCTCGCCGCACTGGCCGTCGTCATCGCGCTGGTCGCCTGGCTCGTCACCGGATCAGGTGACAAGGACGCCCAGGGGGACAAGAAGACGGCGCAGGCCGCACCGGTGCAGTCGATCACACCGGGGGCGAGTCCGACCGGCTCCGCCATCACCTCGCGCCCCGGCGGCGGGGGCGGCAGCACCGGCGGCGGCGCCTCCACGGCCGGCCCCTCCGGTTCCGCGGGCACCTCGGGCGACGACGTCAGCGTGAGCACCGGCGGTACGGGCAGCGGGAGTTCGGGCGCGGCCGGCACCGCGGGCGGCACCTCGACCGGCGGCGGCGCCGGGCAGCCGCCGACCAACACCTCCGAGGTGATGGCCCTGCCGGTGTGCTCGGCCTCCCAGGTCTCGCTGGAGCTGGCGAGCGCCCAGAACTCGTACACCTCGACGGTCAAGCCGCGGCTCTCGCTGACCGTCCGCAACACCTCGGGCTCCGGCTGCCGGGTGGACCTCGGCCGCACGGCCTCGACGCTGACCGTCACCGCCAGCAGCGGCGAGCGGGTCTGGTCCTCCGGCGACTGCCCGGCCAACCGCCAGGCGGCGTGGGTGCAGCTGGCAGCCGGCGCCGGGCTGACCGAGAGCTTCACCTGGAACCGCAGCCGCAGCAAGCCGCAGTGCGCCTCCGCCGACGCCGCGCCCGCCGGGCCCGGCAACTACCTCGTCCAGGCCGATCTGGCCGCCCCCGCCGGCGGCCCGGTCTCCGCCCGAACGTCCGTCCGCCTGGAGGGCTGAGCCCGCGCCGTGCCGCGACCGACGGCCCGCCCCGCAGACCGGGGCGGGCCGTCGCACGTCATGGGGCTGTGAGGGGCCGCGGTGCCGCTGTGAGGGGTGTGTGCGATCTCGGGAAAGCCTCTTTGTCGCGCCCCTGCCAGAAGTGGAGAGTGGTCGCAGCAGCCGGCCCGTCCGCCCCACCGGACGGGCCGGCGGTGCTGGACACGCCCTGGGCGCGGCCTGGGCCGCGCGCCGTCAGACGTAGCGCTCCAGGATCGAGGACTCCGCGAGGCGGGACAGCCCTTCGCGCACCGACCGGGCCCGGGTCTCCCCCACGCCCTCGACGGTCTGCAGGTCGTCAATGCTGGCGGCGAGCAGCTTCTGCAGGCCGCCGAAGTGCTCGACCAGCCGCTCGATGACGGTGTTGGGCAGCCGGGGGACCTTCGCCAGCAGCCGGTAGCCGCGCGGTGAGACCGCCGAGTCCAGCGCCTCCAGCGAGCCCGAGTAGCCGAGCGCCTTGACCACCGTCTGCAGGTCGAGCAGCTCGGCGTGGGTGAGCGCCTCCAGATCGGCGAGGACCTCGGTGACGGTGCGGCCCTTCTTGGCGGCCCGCTCGGGGAAGTAGTCCCGGGCGACCAGCTCGCGCTCGGGCTCGACCCCCGCGATGAGTTCGTCGAGCTGCAACGAGAGCAGCCGGCCGTCGGTGCCGAGCTCCAGCACGTAGCCGGCGATCTCGGCGGCGATCAGCCGGACCATCTCCAGCCGCTGGACGACGGCTGCGACGTCCCGGACGGTGACCAGGTCCTCGATCTCCAGCGCGGAGAGCGTGCCGGCGACCTCGTCGAGGCGGAGCTTGTAGCGCTCCAGCGTGGCCAGTGCCTGGTTGGCACGGGAGAGGACGGTCGTCGAGTCCTCCAGCACCCGGCGGGAGCCGTTCACGTACATCGCGATCAGCCGCATCGAGTGCGAGACCGCGACCACCGGGAACCCGGTCTGCCGGTTCACCCGCTCGGCGGTGCGGTGGCGGGTGCCGGTCTCGTCGGTCGGGATGGTGGAGTCCGGCATCAGGTGGACGCCGGCCCGCACGATCTTGGTGATGTCCTTGTCCAGGATCACCGCACCGTCGAGCTTGCAGAGTTCGCGCAACCGAGTGGCGGTGAACTCCACGTCCAGCACGAAACCGCCGGTGCACAGCGACTCGACGCCCCTGTCGAAGCCGAGCACGATGAGGCCGCCGGTGTTGGCCCGCAGCACCCGCTCCAGGCCGTCCCGCAGCGCCGTGCCCGGCGCGATCGCACTGAGGGAAGCCCGCAGCAGGGCCTCCTCGCGGGGGGACTTGTCCGCCCGGTCGCTGGCTGCCACGTGACTCCTCCGGTCGAGCCGGACCGCGTGGCGCGGCGCCCGACGGTCTCTCGCTTATTACTGCACCGATTACCGATTGCCCATTAGACAGGGCAAAGTCTAACTGCGTGCGGCAATAGCGGGGCCGGAGTCAGTCGAGTTCGTCCGCGTCGACCGGCTCCCACCCTTCCATCAGCTCCTCCGGGTGGGCCGGGACGTACCGCTCCAGCGCCGCCCGCGCCGGATCGCCGGCGCTGCCGCGCGGGGCCGCGACGGGCGGTGCGGACTGCTCGGACCGGGGCCGGCCGGAGCTGCGGCGTCGGCCCGGAATGGCCCGCAGCGCCTCGCCGATGTCGGCCACCTCGACCACCTTCATGCCCGGCGGGACCTTGCCCGGGTCCGGCGGGACGAGCGCGTGGGTGAAGCCGAGCCGGTGCGCCTCGGCCAGCCGGCGCTGCACGCCCGTCACCCGGCGCACCTCGCCCGCCAGGCCGACCTCGCCGATCGCGACCAGGTTGCTGGGCAGCGGGGTGTCGGAGGAGGAGCTGGCCACCGCGAGGGCGATGGCGAGGTCCGCGGAGGGCTCGGTGAGCTTCACGCCGCCGACCGTGGCGGTGTAGATGTCCTGCTTGCCGAGCTTCACCCCGCCGTGCCGCTCCACCACGGCCAGGATCATCGCGATCCGCGGCGACTCCAGGCCGGAGGTCGTCCGGCGCGGCGAGGGGATCTGCGAATCCACCATCAGCGCCTGCACCTCGGCGACCAGCGGGCGGCGCCCCTCCAGGGTGACGGTCAGGCAGGTCCCGGGCACCGGCTTGTCACGGCGGGTCAGGAAGAGGCCGGACGGGTCGGCCAGCCCCGCGATGCCCTCGTCGTGCAGTTCGAAGCAGCCGACCTCGTCGGTGGCGCCGTAGCGGTTCTTGACCCCGCGGATGATGCGGAGCCGCGCGTGCCGGTCGCCCTCGAAGCTCAGCACCACGTCGACCAGGTGCTCCAGCAGGCGCGGGCCGGCGATCTGGCCGTCCTTGGTCACGTGGCCGACCAGCAGGGTGGCCATGCCGCGCTCCTTGGACGCCCGGATCAGCGCGTTGGCCACCTCGCGGACCTGGGCCGGGCCGCCGGGGGCGCCGTCCAGCTCGGCGGAGGCGATGGTCTGCACCGAGTCGAGGATCAGCAGCCCGGGGTTGACCGCCTCGATGTGCCCGAGCACCGCCCCCAGATCGGACTCGGCGGCCAGGTACAGGTGCTCGGAGAGCGCGTTGATGCGGTCGGCGCGCAGCCGGACCTGGCCCGCGGACTCCTCGCCGGTGACGTACAGCGTGCGGTGCCGCTCGCCGGCCGCCTTCGCGGCGACGTCCAGCAGCAGGGTGGACTTGCCCACGCCGGGCTCGCCCGCGAGCAGCACCACCGCGCCGGGGACCAGGCCGCCGCCGAGCACCCGGTCGAGCTCGGGCACGCCGGTGGTGCGGGCGGTCGCCACCTGCCCGTCGACCTGGCCGATCGGCTTCGCCGGGGAGCTGACCGGGCCCGCGGCGGTCGTCCGCAGCGGGACGGCGCCGTACTCCTCGACCGTGCCCCAGGAGTTGCACTCCGGGCAGCGGCCGACCCACTTGGGGAGCTGGTTGCCGCACTCGGTGCAGCGGTACGCCGGGCGCGGCTTGGCGGTGGTCTTGGTGCGGGCAGCCATGCGGCCAACCGTAGCCGGTGGGTCCGACAGTGCGGGCCGCCCCGCACGGTCCGGGCCCTCCGGGCGCACCGGACGGGCCCGGCGGCGGGGCCGTGGGCGGGACGGGCAGGTGCATCACACCGGCAGCGCGCACCCGCCCGCACACGCCCGTCCCCGCGCCGGGTCACGGTCTGGCAGGTGCTGTTACCCGAAAGAAGTACAAGCCCGCGGAAACCCCGGGAACGGCCGGGCACCGTCCCTACCGTCGAACGCGTGACGAGCTTGCTTGAAAGCCCGGTGGCTGCCGGGTCACCGGTCCTGCACGCCTACGGTCGGCACGTGGACGGGCTGTTCACCTACTGCCTCTCCGTCCTGTGCGAGCACGACGCGGCCGTGGCCGCCGTCGGCGAGGTCCGCGACCTGGCTCTGCGCCACGGCGACCGACTGGCCGACCCCGCCCTGCGCCGGGCCTGGCTGTACGCACTGGCGCGGCACTGCTGCCTGCGCCGCCTGGAGCACGGGGCGGACGCCGCCTCCGACCCCTCCGACACCGCCGCCCCCTCCCCCGCCCGCGAGACCGGGGGCGCCCGGCACGGCCGTGACGCGGCCGGCCCCGCGCGGGCGGTCGACACCGTGCGCCGGAGCGCGTCCGCGGCGGCGCGCCGGGCCGGCGGGAGGGGTTCGACCGCCCGCGGCGGCCGGAGCCGCCCGGGCGGCTCCGGGCCCGCCGACGGCGGTGCGGCCGGTGCCGGCCCGATCGGCACGGGCGGTGCTCCTGGCGCGGCAGTGGTCGCCCAGCGGCGTACGGAGCTGGCCAAGCTGGCCTGGCCGGAGGCGGCCGGCACCGGCCCGGAGCAGCGGGAGGCCCTGGAGCTGGCGGTCCGTCACGGGCTCGCAGCGGTGGAGGTCGCCGCCGTCCTGGGGCTGCCGGCGCCGGCCGCCGAGGAACTGCTGGAGTCCGCGGGCGCCGAGGTCGCCCGCACCCGGGCGGCCCTGCTGGTGCTGGGCGCGAACACCTGCCCCGAGCTCGCCCAGCTCGGCGGGGCGGGCGCCGGGGGCCGCAGTGGCTGGGTGCTCGGCCCGGCGCTCCGCCGCGAGCTGGTGCAGCACGTGGTGGACTGCCCGACCTGCCGCGGCACCGCCGGGCGGGTGGCGGGCGAGCTGGAGCCCGGGCCGACGGGCCTGGAAGGCCTGCCGCTGCTGACCGCCCCGGTGACGGTGCGGGTGGGCACCACGGCGGCACAGGTGCCGGGCGGTGCGGCGGGCGCGGCCTTCCTGGCGGGTGCCGCGGCCGGGCGGCGGCTGGTCTCGCCCGAGCAGGGCGCGGCAGCGATCCGCTTCGACCAGCGCGGCTTCCCCCGGCACCGCGCCCCCTCCGCCGGGCTCGCCATGGTCCGGCAGCGGGTGGTGACCACGGGCGTGCTGGCGGCGGTGCTGACGGCGCCGGTGGCGGCGCTGTGGGCGGCCTACCGCGGCGGGGAGAGCGTCGGCGCCGCGACGCCGGTCTCCTCCGTCCGGGTGGACTCGCCGACCGGGGCGCCGGACGCCTCCGGGGCGGAGCGGCCGGACGGGTCGGGCCTGGCGGGTGCCGGTGGGCGGGATGCGGCGCCCGACGGGCTGCAGCTGGCCGGATCGGCCGGTGCAGAAACGTTGCTCCCGGCTGTCGAGGGTGCGGTCGTCCCCGTGCCGTCGCACGGCTCGCAGGCGCTGGCCGCCGCCGACCTCGCCCCCGTCCCGCCGGCGCCGCCCGCGAAGCCCGGCCTGCTGACAGTGGAGGCCAGCGAGTGGGGCAGCCGCACGGTGATCACCCTCACCAACTCCGGCGGCACCACCATCCACTGGCACGCGGAGGTCGGGGTCGACTGGCTCCGGCTCAGCCGCGACGAGGGCACCCTGGAACCGGGCCGGCGCATCACCGTGACGGTGACCGTGGACGAGGAGCGGGTGCCCGCCGGGCACTGGACGGCACGGATCGCGCTGCCGCCGTCCGAGGCCGTGGTCACTCTGGAGGGCGGGCCCACCCAGCGCGGCGGACAGTCCGGCGACCCCGCGGGCGGCTCCTCCGCCCCCACCGAGCCCTCGGACGGCGGTGCGGGCGGCACCGGCGGGAGCCGGAGCCCCGAGCCGCCGTCCGGGGGCGGAACTCCGTCGGACGGGAGTACGCCGGGCGGGGGCCAGTCGAGCGGTGACCGGGCCCCGGGCGGCAGTCCGTCCGATGGCAGTCCGTCGAACCCGGCGCCGGGCGGCGACCCGGCTCCCGCTCAGGGCTCGGCCTCCCCGCCGCCGGCCGACGGCGACGGGGGCGGCCCCTCGCAGGGCACGGGCCGCCGCGGCGCGGACGGCGGCCCCGGCGGCGGCACCAGCACCGGAAGCGGCACGAAGCCGTGACCGGTCCTGCCCCGGCCGGGCACCGATCCGGGTCGGGGCAGGGCCGGCAGGGGCGGATCAGCCCCGGTCGCCGGAGCCGGCCGAGTGGTGGGAGGACCAGTCGGCGGCGGCGTCCACGGCCCGGTCCCACACCGGGTCGACGGCGATCGCCAGGAGCTTCTCGGTGCTCAGCGGCGGCTCCGGGCGGTTGATCGAGCCGCCCGGCTGGACAGAGTTCCACTCCGTCACCGACACCCGCTTGCCGGACGGCGTGGCCAGCAGGCACCACCAGGTCTTCGCGCCCGTCTCCCGGTCGCTCGACTTCCAGGTCATCGCGGCGGAGCCGTCCGGCAGTGTCTCCCAGTTGCACGACACCTCGGGCTGCTGCTTCGTGCAGACGATCGTCTGCAGCACCGCCCGGGAGGGATCGCGCCACACCGCCGTCCGGAGCCCGGCCGGCCCGCTGCCGTCGTCCACGGTGACCTCCGCCAGCGGGACGGCCCCGGTCCGGGCCGCACCGGCCGTCCCGGTGCCCTGGGCGTCGACGATCCGCCAGCCCGCCAGATGGGGCCGCAGTGCGGTCACCATCTCCTGGTCCGTCATGCCGGCGGGCAGCCCGAGGGTCGGCGAGGCCCCGATCACCGTCCGTCCGTCGGACTGCCGGAACTCCGGGAGCGCCCTGACCAGCGCGCCTCCGCCGGCGATCAGGACGAGCGCCGCCGCCCCGCCGACAACGGCGGAGGCTCTGCGGCGGCGCAGCGCCCGTCCGCGTTCGACGGCGCCGAGCGCGATCCGCGGGAGGTCGGGCACGAATCCGTCACCGGCCTCCCGGAAGAGCTGGACGAGCTCCTCCTCGGGAAGGGCCTCGGGTGGTTCGGACATGGCTGGTTCACCGTCTCTGCGGTCGGCTCGGGCAGGTCTCGGAATGCAGGGCTCGGAATGCGGGGCTCGGGACGGGCGGGCGGTGCAGGGCGTCAGCGCAGGGCGAGGTCGGGCAGGGCATCGCCGAGCAGCAGGCGGAGCCGGCCGAGGGCGCGCGAGGTCTGGGTGCGGACGGCACCGGGGCTGGCGTCGAGGAGTTCGGCGGTCTCCTCCACGCTGACGTCCTCCCAGTAGCGCAGCACCAGTACGGCGCGGTCCCTCGGGGACAGGTCGGCCAGTGCCTCGATCAGGGTGAGCCGCAGCGAGGAGTCGCGGTCCGGCCCGGGCCGGTCCGGCAGCTCGCCGACGGGTCGCTCGGAACTGCTGCGCCGCCGGACGTGGGTGAGGAACAGGCGGTAGAGGACGCCCTGGGCGTACGCGGCGGGGTTGTCGATCCGCCGGGTGCCGGGCCGCCGGCCGCCGCCCGGCCGCCACACGGCGTACATCTTGCCGAGGGTCTCCTGGACGAGGTCCTCGGCGAGATGGGTGTCGCCGCCGGTCAGCAGGCAGGCCGACCGGTACAGGTGGCCGGAGCGCGTGGCCGCGAAGTCGAGGAACTCCTCGTCCCTGATGCTGTGCCCGTGTCCGGGCCCGCCCCTGGCCATACCGTCGCCCCCGCCCCTTGCGTCCCGTCCGTCCCCGCACGTCCCTGCCTGTACGACGCGGTCGGCAGGGCGCGGCGTTACAGGCCGGCCGGGATTCTTCCGGCTGCCGGGGGCTGACGCCGCGTCGGCGGGGGCGGCCCAATCAAGGCCGCATAGTCAGACCCGCACGGTCAGGGCCGCACGGTGAGCGGGGGCCGCTGCCAGCGGCCGTCGAGGACGGTCGGCTCGGGTCCGTACACCCGCAGCAGGACGGTGAAGGGGCCGGGCGGGACGGGCAGCCAGTTGGCCTGCTCCTGCGGGTCCTCGGGGCGGTCGCGCCGGAGGTGGAGGGTGAGTGCGCCGCCCTCGTCCTCCACCAGGCCGGGGGTGCGGTCGCCGACGGCGTACCGGTCGATCGGGTTGTCGACGGGCAGCCGCTCGGGGAGCCCGTACACGGCGACCGACCAGAAGTAGCGTGCGGGCGGGCGGCCGCCGGGCGGGAAGCGCAGCACGTAGGCGTGGGCAGAGCCGTCCAGCGGCTCCCCGGTCTCCTCGCCCGGCCCGGACTCATCGGTGGAGACCCAGGCGGTGTACCAGGCCTCCTCGGCCGGCAGCCCGTACAGGCCGGTGGACACCCCGATCGCCCGGCCGAGGTGGTCGGTGCCGAGCTGGGCGCGGGTGCCGAAGAGGCCGGTGGAGTCGTGGCTGTCGGTGGCCTTCGCGGTCAGCTGGGCGTGTGCGTCGGCGATGCCGTGGACCATGGCGTCCCGGATCTCCAGCGGCAGCGCGGCCTGCTCGAAGTCGCCGGTGCCGATGCCGAGTTCGGCGAGGCGGCGGCGGAGGTCGGCGTCGGCCGGGAGCATCGGGAAGAAGCCGAGCAGGAAGTCGAGGAAGGAGAAGAACTCCAGGCTGTCGAGGACCTCCTCGCGCCAGACCGGCCAGACCGGGTCCGGCGCGGGCGGGGGCGGTGCGGTGCCGCGGTCGGCGCTCAGCGGGCGGAGCCGGTAGCCGGCCTGGACCTGTTCCAGGGCATCGACGTCGTCCGGGCCGGCCAGGTGCGTCCGGCCGACGATGCCGACCAGTTCGGTGTCGGCGCGCAGGACGCCGTCGAAGCCCTCGGCCGGCGTGCCGTGGTGGCCCGGCCCGGCGATCAGGTGGCGGCCGGCCCGGCCGCCGGTGGTGCGGGAGCCGACGAACCCGACGTAGCAGGTGTCGAGGTCGTGCACCGGCAGCACGTGGTACCGGTCGGTGGCCGGGACCTCCAGGACCCAGGGCTCGGCCCGCAGGTCGAGCCAGGCCCAGGAGTACGGGGTGTCGTGGTCGGACGCGGCGGCGTCGGTGTCGTCCTGGGCGGCCGGGTGCGGGTAGTGGCGGAAGACACCGAAGCCGCCGGTGTAGCGGGGGTCGGCGTCGTCGACGGCCTGTGCGTAGAGCGTCCGGTAGTTCTCCAGCAGGGGCAGCCCCCAGATCCAGGCCTCCGCCGCCGTGCCGCGCACCGTGTCCGCATCCACCAGGACCGGGTTACCCATGCCGTCTCACTCCCCAACGCTGCCTGTTCGGGACAAATCGGTATGAAGCGAGACTAGGTCCTGCCCGGGCCGCGGCGCGGCAACCGCTGCCCGGCGGCGAACACGACCCCGGGCCACCTCGTACACCCGGATCGGCACGCCGCTGGGCGTCGCCGAGGAGAGGGGCACTGCGGCCGGCGGTACGTCCGCGGGCTCGCCCCGATCAGTGCGAGCGGCGGGTGACCAGCTCGGCGAGGGCGAGCAGGTCGTCGGCCGCGGACGGATCGGGGATGGCCTCGGCGAGGTGGGCGATCGCCGAGGCCATCCGCTCGCAGGACTCGCCCTGGGCCCAGCTGCGGCCGCCGGCCCGCTCCACCGCTGCGGCTGCCTGCTCGAGCTCGGCGGCGTTCAGCGGGCGGTCCAGCGAGTAGAGCGCGGCGAGCTCGGCCGCGGCCGGTGTGCCGGAACTCAGCGCGTACACCACCGGGAGGGACTTCTTCCGGGCGGCGAGGTCGGCGCCGACCGGCTTGCCGGTGACGGCCGGGTCGCCCCAGATGCCGATCAGGTCGTCGATCAGCTGGAAGGCCAGGCCGATCTCGCGGCCGAAGGCGTCCAGGACGTCGGCGGCGGCCTCCTCGGCCCCGGCGTAGAGCGCGCCCAGGGCGCAGGCGCAGCCGAGCAGGGCGCCGGTCTTGCCCTCGGCCATGGCGAGGCATTCGGCGAGGGTGACGTCGCTGCGCTGCTCGAAGCTGCAGTCGGCCTGCTGGCCGGCGCAGAGCTCGACCACGCAGTCGGCGAGCCGCCGGACGGCCGCCGGCGCGGCGGGGTGGGTGTCCTCCGCTAGGACGCGGAGGGCGAGGGAGTGCATGGCGTCCCCCGCGAGGATGGCCTCGGTGGTGCCGAACACCCGCCAGGCGGTGGGACGGTGGCGCCTGGTGCGGTCGCGGTCGATGACGTCGTCGTGGAGCAGGGTGAAGTTGTGCACCAGCTCGACGGCGGCGGCGGCCCGGACGGCGCTGGCCGGGGTGCCTCCGGCGGCCTGGGTGGCGGCGAGCACCAGGGCGGGCCTGATGGCCTTGCCGGAGCCCGCGGCAGTGGGGGTGCCGTCCGCCTCCCACCAGCCGAAGTGGTAGCCCGCGATGCGGCGCATCGTGCCCGGCAGGGTGTCGACGGCGGCGCGCAGGCCCGGGTCGACGGTGCTACGGGCGCGGGCCAGGACGTTGCCCGCCTCGTGCCCGTCGGTGTGGTCGCGCTCGGGCGCGAAGATCGCCATGTGGTCCTCCCCCTCGGTGTGGCGGCACGGGCGGCGGCCTGCCCCCGCCCGTGCCGTTGGTACTGCTCGGTGCTGCTGTTTGTTCGGCGGCCCGGCGGGCCGTCAGTCGCGCGGGCCGGACAGGGCGACGTTCTCCAGGACACCGACCGCGTCGGGCACGAGGATCGCCGCGGAGTAGTAGGCGGTGACCAGGTACGAGATGACCGCCTTCTCGTCGATGCCGGCGAAGCGCACCGAGAGGCCGGGCTCGTACTCGTCGGGAATCCCGGTCTGGTGGAGGCCGATGACGCCCTGGTTGTCATCGCCGGTGCGCATGGCGAGGATCGAGCTGGTGTCGCCGCCGGTGATCGGGATCTTGTTGCAGCTGAAGATCGGCACACCTCGCCAGGCGGGCACCCGGCTGCCCTGCACCTCCAGGGAGCCGGGGTAGACACCGCGCCTGTTGCACTCGCGGCCGAAGGCGGCGATGGCCCGCGGGTGGGCCAGGTAGAACTTGGTGCCGCGGCGGCGGCTGAGCAGGTCGTCCATGTCGTCGGGGGTGGGCGGCCCGGAGTGGGTCTGGATGCGCTGGCCGTGGTCGGCGTTGGCCAGCAGGCCGAACTCCGGGTTATTGACCAGCTCGTGCTCCTGGCGCTCGCGCAGCGCCTCGACGGTCAGCCTGAGCTGTTGCTCGGTCTGGTCCATCGGCTGGTTGTAGAGGTCGGCGACGCGGGTGTGCACCCGGAGCACCGTCTGCGCGATGCTCAGCTCGTACTCGCGGGGCGCGAGTTCGTAGTCGACGAAGGTGGTGGGCAGATCGTGCTCGCCGACGTGGCCGGCGGAGAGCTCGATCGCGGCCTCGCCGTGCTTGTTCTGCGGGCGGCCGGCGCTCTCGGCGAGGGCCCGGGCGCGCTCGCGCAGCTCCGGGGCGCCGTCGGCCAGCCGCTCGAAGACCGCACGTGGGAGGGCGAACAGGGTGCCGGCGGTCGCGGCCCGGAGGCCGGCCGGCCAGACCGTGCCGCTGCCGAGCAGGGCCTCGTCGCCGAGGTGGTCCCCGTCCGCGTGGGAGCCCAGCACGGTGGGCTCGCCGTACGGCCCGGTGCCGTGCCGCTCCACCTTGCCGTGCGCGATCAGCAGCAGCTCGTCGACCGGGCCGCCCTCGGCGGCCAGCTGCTCGCCGGCCCGGAACTCCCGCTGGACGAAGCCGCCGGCCAGGGCGGCCAGCAGCGCGCCGTCCTCGATGCCGCGCAGCAGCGGAAGCTCGCACAGCGAGGGCGGGAAGACCTGCACCCGGGAGCCCGTGCGCTCGAAGGCGACCCTGCCCCGGCCGGCCGCGAAGCTCAGCCGCCGGTTCACCCGGTAGGTGCCGCCGGAGACCTGCACCCAGGGGAGCATCCGCAGCAGCCAGCGCGAGCTGATCTCCTGCATCTGCGGGGCCGACTTGGTGGTGCTGGCCAGATTCCGCGCACCGGCCGTGCTCAGGCTGGACTGCTGCCGCGTCTGCGGCTCGCCCCCCTGTGCAGGAACACCGATGCTGGTTTCGGTCGACATCGAGAATCGCGGACCCTTCGCACGAGGCATGCGCGCACCGGACGCGCTGCTTTGTCAAACAATGCTGACGCCCGTTCGGCCCCGCCCGCAATCACTCGTACGAGTGGTCAATTGAAGCCTGCAAATAGTACGAATAGAGTGCGTGCTCGAAAATGGCGGACCCGCCGAAAGATCCCCGCGGAAAACCGCGCGGAGCGGCACGTCCCGCCGCCGGCAGCGCCCGTCCGGCCCGAACGGCCCGCACGGTGTCCGCCGCCTGCCATGAGCACGTCCATCATTCCCGGGTCCGGCACCCGTGCGCACACTCCGACCGATCGCGATTTCATCTGATCGCAACATGCCGGAAGTTGCCGTCACAGGCCCGTCATCAGCCACCAACTACCCTGATGCCCACGCATGTTGATCGACCGCCACGTCGACCCCCCACCCCCCGCACACCCGGCCCGGCCAGAGCGCTAAGGTGCCACCTCAAGAGCGCGGCATGACGCCGGCAGGCAGGCCGCCCGACCGCGCCCTCCCACTGCTGCGCCCTTTTCCAGGGAGAACTCCGTGAGCGCCCCCGTTCGCGTCTGGTTGAACCGTACCTACGCCGAGAACGTCTTCTTCATCGACCTGCTGCGCGCCGCCCCGCGCCCGGTCGAGATCCACGCGACGCACGTCGACCCGGACTCCCCGGTGCTCGCCGCCGCGGACTTCGGGTCGCTCGAACCCGACGGCCTCTCCCCCGAGGCCTATGTGGAATTCGCCCTGGAATTCTGCGCCCGCCACAGCATAGACGTATTCCTCCCCCGCCTGGGCCAGCTCGCGATATCCCTGCGCCGCCGCGACTTCGAGGCGATCGGCACCGCCCTGGTGTGCCCGACCGCGCCCGCCATCGCCGCCTTCGAGAGCAAGGCGGACGGCTACGCCGCGATGGCCGCGGCCGGCCTGCCGGTGCCGCTGTGGCGGCACGTCCGCACCGCGGACGAGCTGGTCGCCGCCGTCGAGGAGATCGAGGCGGACGGCTCCACCGCCTGCCTCAAGCCCGCCTCCGGGGCCGGCGGCGAGGGCTTCCGGGTGCTCACCCGGGAGCCGTTCAGCCTGCGCCGGCTCTCCGGCTTCCCGGACGCCAGCGTCCAGCTCGACCTCGTCCTGCACGCCCTGGAGCAGAGCCCGGAGCCCGCCGACCTGCTGGTGATGCCGCTGCTGGAGGGCCCCGAGATCTCCGTCGACTGCCTCGCCGCCCCGGACGGCCGCCTGCTCGCCGCGGTCGGCCGCACCAAGACCCGCCGACGCCGGACGTTCACCACCGACCCGCGCTACCTGGAGCCCACCCGCCGGCTGATCGAGACCTTCCAGGTCTCCTACCTGTCCAACGTCCAGTACCGGCACCACCACGGCCGCCCGGTCGTCCTCGACGTCAACACCCGGCCCTCCGGCGGACTGCACCAGCTGCGGCTCTGCGGCCTGAACCTGCCGTGGACGGCGGTGCAGCTCGCACTCGGCGAGTCGCCGGTCACCGCGTTCCCCGCGGACCTGCTCGACACCGAGTACACCCTGGTCTCCGGCATCCAGCCGGTGCTGCCGCGGCAGCGCACCCGCGACTGGGAGCGCACCCCGGCCGCCGCCGTCTGAGGCACCGGCCCGCCCGCAGCGCACGGACTCCCGACGAGCGGGCGGGCCCGCCGGTGCCGAAAGGGTGGGCCCCTCCTGCCCGTCGGCGGGCAAAGAGGGCGAGCGCGGGAGCGAAGCGACGACACAACCCGGTCAGCCGGCCGGTCCGTCCCAGTCCAGTGTGGGGGGCAGCACGCCCTCCAGGGTCAGCAGCCAGCGCTTGATCTCGATCCCGTGCGGGCCGCCGCCGAAGCCGCCCAGGCCGTCCGCGGCCACCACCCGGTGGCAGGGCACCAGCAGCGCGAGCGGGTTGGCGCCCATCATCTGCCCCACCGTCCTGGCTGCCAGGCCGGGCTCCGACACGTCCTCGAAGACGCCGCTGCGGGCCGCGAGTTCGCCGTAGGTGATGGTGTGCCCGTAGCCGGTGTCCGCCAACAGCCGCTCCAGCACCACCCGGTGCGGGCCGGAGGCGAACCTCCAGTCGATCGGCAGGCCCAACTCCCTGCGTCGGCCGCCGAAGTACTCATCGAGCCGCCCGGTCAGCATGTCGACCACCCGCTGCTCGGTGCACTCCGGCACGCCGGCCTTCAGCCCCGCCACCGACTCGCCGGAGTACGAGGCCGCGGCAACGCCGACCGGCGTGACGGCGAAGCGCATCGGCCCGCTGGGCAGGGGCGTCGGCACCGTGACCCAGGACAGCTGCTCCATACCCCGGAACCTACTCCGTCGCGGCCGCCCGCAGGGCAGCGGTGTCGAAAACGACCGTCGAATCGACGACCAGGCCGTCGCGCAGTTCCATCCGGTCCACGCCCTCCCACTGCACCGGCCGGCCCTCCACCGTTGCCCCGGCCCGCCAGGCGATGAAGGAGACCGAGCGGTTCCCGGCGTCCGCGACGACCTCGAGCCTCAGGTCGGGGAAGCGCGCCAGCGCCCCGGCGACCTGCTGCGACCAGCTCTCCAGCCCCCGGATCGGCTCGGCCCGCCCGGGCCAGCGCAGCACGATGTCCGGCGCGCTCAGCCCGCCCAGCCGGGCCGGGTCCGGCGCGGCCCAGAAGTCCGCCCAGCGCGTCACGAAGTCCCCATGTGCATCGGCCATGTCCGCCACCCCTGTCCAGTTGCATACCATGAGTACGTACTTCAAGTATGCAAGTTACGTACCGCTAGTATGCGTGTCAACACCGGCAGCGGAAGACGGCGGACGGCATGGCACGGCGCACCCAGGCGGACAGGTCCGAGACCACCACGCGGCAGATCGTCGCCGCGGCCGCCGAGCACTTCGGCACCTCGGGGTACGCCGCCACGTCGATCGACGACATCGCCCGCACCGCGGGCCTCACCAAGGGCGCCGTCTACCACCACTTCGACGGCAAGCCCGCCCTGCTCCGGGCCGTCTTCACCGGTGCCGAGGAGCAGCGTGCCCGCCGCCTCGCCGAGGCCGCCGCCGGCCTCGAACCCTGGGCCGCCGTACGGGCCGGCTGCCACGCCTTCCTCCGCAGCTGCCTCGACCCCGCGGTACGACGGATCCTGCTGCTCGACGGGCCCGCCGTCCTCGGCTGGGACGAGGTCCGCGCCGTCGAGGAGGCGCACTCCACCGCCCTGCTGCGCCAGGGCCTCACCAGGGCGGCGCCGGCCGACGACCCCACGATCCGCACCCACCTGCTGCTCGGCGCGCTCTGCGAAGCGGGCATGCTGCTGGCCAGGGCGGCCGACCCGACCGCCGCCCTGGACCTGATCACCGCCGAGGTCGACGCCCTGCTCGACGGCCTCGCGGCCCGCGCCCCGCGCTGAGCAGCCTCACCTCACAGGTGCTCGGCCAGGTACTGCGAAAGGTGCCGGCACCATTCGGTGAGCTCGCCGCGGGACTGCTCCTTGCCCTCGCACAGCCCGGCGACCTGGGCATCACTGAGCCGGCTCGCGCCGGACGCCTCCAACATGTGCGCCATCTCCCCGAGCATCGCCGACAGCCGCTTGGCATCGTCGTGGCTGAGCATCACCAGCGCATCGGTGTGGCCGATCGTGACAGAACCGGGCATCGCGGCCTCCCGCGGGTCTCACGCCTGCCGCCAGGCGTCTCCGACCCCCCTGTCCACCGTACGACCGCCGCCCGGCTCCGGCGCGCCCGTCACGCAGTGAACGGGACACACGGCGGGTGGGCCGCAGCGGGCGGCGGCAGGGCGTGGGCCGGAGAGTGCGTCCTGCTACCGGAAGAGGCCGCAGGACGCCACGAGCGACTCGGCCGGAGCCGAGTGCGGCGGCCCGCATCCCGGGCGCACGAGGCACTCCTCACAGGCTGACGGATGGTCGGATAACCGTTTGAATGCCTGCGAAGCACCTGACATGCTGTCGGCCGGCCGGCCGCTGGACGGACGGCCGGGGGGCAGCGGGCCATGGCACCGCAAGGGTGCGGAGCAGCGTGTCGACGCCGCAGCGCCGTACCGGGCGTCCCCGCCCACGACCGTCACCGTCTTCGCGCAACACGAGGTTCCTACATGACGCATGCACAGCAGCAGGCCCGGTTCGAGCAGCCGTCGCAGGCACCGGCACGACGGGCCGGGTACCGCGGCGGCCGCACCCGGCTGCTGTGCGCCGCCCTGGTCGCCGCCGCGGTGGCCGTGGGCGGTACCGCCTGCACCGGCTCCGACGAGGGAGCCGGCAAGGGCTCCGCCTCGGCCCGGGCAGAGGTGTTCGGCCCGAAGGGCTACCGCGGCCTCGGCCCGGGCACGACCAAGGACGCCGCGCTGGGCAGCGGCGCCCTGCAGAGCGCGCCGATGTCCGCCCTGACCGGCTGCACGGTCTTCGCGTACCACGACGGCCCGGCCCCCGACCCCGCCGTGATCGCCGCGGAGAAGGCGGCCACGACGAGGACGAAGGAGGCCGGCGACAAGGCGGACAAGGCCAAGGCCGATGCGGACGCCAAGCGGGCCGGTGCCGGCGCCTCGGCGCAGGAGTACGCCGAGGACGCCAAGCGCTCGGCGGAGGTCGCACAGCTGCTCGCCGACTCCACCACCGCCATCGCCGACGAGACCAAGCTCCTGGTCGCCCGCGAGAAGGCCTTCGAGGCGGTCGGCGGCGCCAAGTTCGGCACCACCGGGCAGCTCAAGCAGCTGGTCGCCCCGCCGAAGGCCCGTACCGCCGAAGGCCTCGGCACCGGCTCCACCGAGGACGACCTGAAGAAGGCGCACCCCGCGGTCAAGGCCATCGAGGGCGGCTACACCCTGCCGGTCGACGGCGCACAGGACTGGGAGCTGGTCTTCGCGGTCGACGGCGGCAAGGTCACCGCGATGTCGCTGTTCAACACCGCGGCGAAGTGCGCCTGACCGCGCTGCACCGGTCGGGGGGCCCCCCCGCGGGGCGGGCCGCCGGGCCCGCCCGCCCCCCGCC
>NZ_JBFAXX010000088.1:0-24294 GCF_040680995.1 Kitasatospora sp. NPDC051914 | reverse complement strand
AAACCCCCGACGAGACCATCACGACAGCCCTTACCGCCTAGCCTGAAACCGGATCACCGAGTGGCCGTCGATACACCACTCCGGCGGACGTGACCGGGGCCGCCGTCGGGTGCCGGCGGGCGAAGCGGGGGCACTGGTGCCCGAGCGGCAGGCCGTGTTGGAGGAGGCAGCGTACCTACAGCGTGGCCAGGTCGTGGCGGCTGGAGTCGGACGGCCGCGCGTGGACTGGGCGCAGCTGCCCGAAGAGATGGTGTTCGAAGGAGAGCAGCTCGGCCGCTGGGTCGTGGCGCAGCGCGCCGGCTTCCCCCGGCTGGAGCGCGACCGGCAGGGCCTGCTCGCAGCGATCGGCATCGAGCTGGTCGCCGCGAAGACCGCAGCGGAGGCGAAGACGTCCCGCGCGGACCGCTTCGCGCAGGGCCCGGCGGCGCTGGCGCGGTTCGGTGAGCGGGAGGGCCGTGCCCGGGTACCACGCACCTACAAGACGGAGGAGGGGCTGTCGTTGGGCACCTGGGTCAACAACACTCGGGCTCGGCGTGACAAGCTCACCGCGGAGCAGCTCGGACAATTGGAAGCCTCGGTGTCGCCTGGTGAGCATGCTCGATGGGATCAGAGGGTGGTGGCGGCCGATCCTGCAGTGCGAGGGGCGGGCATATTGGGCTGGATGAACTGCACGGGCTGGAAGGTCGATGTGGCTGTAGGACGGTTTGGTGCTGCTCCGAGGCCGTCGCTGCCGTGGGCGAGCCCGTCGTCGGCTCATCCGGTGATCGATCGGTCTCGGTGGGCCTCCGAGATGCGTGACCAGGCTCGCCGAGGCGGCGGGCTTGGTCGGCGCCGCCGGACTCTCCTGGGCCCTGCTTCCACGCCCCCGGTCCGTTCTCCCGGCGGTCGGCGCGTAGGCTCACCGCCCATGCACCACGAGCACCACTGCACCTGCTGCGGCGAGCAGCACGAAGGCCCGCCGATGTCGTACGCCCCGGTTGCCCCACCGGTCTGGAAGCGGCGGTACGCGTTGCGCCGGGACTGTCTGCTGACAGAAGACCTGTGCGTGGTCAAGGGTGAGCACTTCTACGTGCGCGGGTTGATCGAGCTGCCTGTGCTCGACGCCGAGGAGACCTTCTCCTGGGGTGTGTGGGTCTCGCTCAGTGCGGCCAACTTCGACCGGATGCAGCAGCTCTGGGACAACCCCGCCCGCGAGCAGGAGCCGCCCTACTTCGGCTGGCTCACCACCGAACTGCCCTACCCGGAGCCGACCCTGCTCCTGAAGACCCACGTCCACACCCAGTCCGTGGGCTCCCGCCCCCTGATCGAGCTGGAGCCCACCGACCACCCGCTGGCGGTCGAGCAGCGCGAGGGCATCACCATGGCCCGGGTGCACGAGTTCGCGGAAATGCTGCTGGGCTCCTTTGCCGGTGATCGGTAACCTCGCGGGGCTGACCGAGCGAGGGGGACCATGAGGATGGACGAGGGAGCACCGACGACCGCACGTCTGCGGAGGGTGCTGGGCCGGGCGAAGCGTGTGGTGATCGTCGACGCGGCGCCCCAGGAAGCGGATGCTCCGGAGCGGGCGCGGACGGTGGTGACCGGCGATGACATCGCCGACCTCGCCCGGGTGCTCGCCGTGGTGGACGGCGGGACGGGCGACCGATGCCTTTGCCCGGGGTGGCCGACCATCCAGGTGTACGGCCGGTTCGGGCGGCGGATCGCCGACTGGACCCTCCACCACCAGACCGGGCTACGGGGTCTGGGCGACTGCGACGCCGATCTGCAGGACGGCCCGGCGCTCACCGAGTGGCTGGCGGAGCGCGGGCTGACCGGGTCGCGCGAGGCGCAGGCGCAGCTGGCCGTCGAGCAGGAGAAGCAGGAGCAGCGCCGTATGCGCTGGATCCGGGCCGCTCCGCCTGGGCTGGCCGAGGCCGCCGCCGAGGTGGCCGTCTATTCGGACGACCTGGGCGAGGCCAAGGCGCAGCTCGCCGCACTGACCCGGGAGCGCTACCCCGAGGCTGCCGAGCGCATCCTCCTCCTGCTGGCCTGGGCTGGTGTGCGGTCCCGGGAGCCCAGTGGTGGGTCGATGTGGTTCGACATGGCGGTGCTCGACCAGCTCCTCGCCGAGGCGCCCGATCTCGTCCTGGCCGCACTCGCGGACCGCCCACCCACCCCGGCCCAGCTGGACGGCGCCGCCGAGCTGTTCTGCACCTTCGAATGGACCAAGACGCACGGGCGGGACCTGCCCGAGCCGGTGAGGTCACGGCTGACCGCCCACATCGAGGCGGATGGCACCGACCCGCAGAGGTACCGACTGGAGCACGGCTCCTACGGTGCGGAACGTACCGCCTGAGCTGGTCATAGCCGCACAGTACGGGCCGGTCGCCATCTCGGTGGTGACCGGCCCGCGCTGTGCGGTTTCCTGAGCTACTGGCCGGGGCCGGCCTGCGGGCGCGCCGCCTCGGTGGTCACGTGCGTCAGATGGGGAACCGTCGCCCCGCCATCGGCCTGGGCTTCGGCCCGGGGTGTTCACCGACCGGGTCCTGCACGAGATGCCGGGTAGACGAATGCCTGCCGAACAGGCAACCATGCCCCGGTGAGCGTCATCATCACGTTCTTCACCGCCCCCGGCCACGAAGCCGCGGCCGCAGTCGTCGAACGCGGCCCCGGCGGGATCTTCGAGTCACGGACGTGGGGCAACTTCGATCCTGAGGAAGCCCTGATCGAATGGGAGAGCCTCCTGACCGGCCGGAGCCTCGACAACCTCCTCGATGACGGCGAGCCCGAGACCGTCGCCGATCTTGATGACGGCCAGGGGCCTGTCGTCCTCGCCGCCTCCCGCACGCTTCAGGAAGCACTCACCCGCACCGATCGTTCCCGGCTCGTCCGGACCAGCCAGCTGTGGGTGGAACACCGGGCCTCGGAAGGCGAAGCGATCGACCAGGAGATCGCCGAGGAGATCCTTCAGTCCCTCGCCGATCTGGCGCGCAGCGCCCACGGCCACGACGACCGCCTGTACTGCTGGACCACCTGACAACCCGCTCCTGTCCCGCAGTCAGACAGCAGAACCAAACACCGGGCTCGTGATGTGAACGGTCAGCGATTTCCCCCACTTCTGAGGCTTCGTGGTCACGGAATGGGCCAGGGTCGCGGTCACGAGTCCCCAGGGGGAACTTGACCACGGCGGAAGCCTGGAATACCCCAGATCAGGTGGTTTGACCTGCGAGTGATCGTTCCATCCGAATCGTTCAGGTTCCCCTTGGGCATCCCCGAGCCGGGTTGAGGGTCCTGACCGTCTCGGAGTCGTCACCGTCCCTCGACCGACAGGCCGAGAGGTCGACGGACACTCTGGATGGCAAGGAGAACGTTCACCGTGGTCGACATCGTCGAGATCTACGTCCACTGGTACGCGGGCCGGTCGAAGAACCAGCTCGCGGCCTCGTTGGGGGTGGACCGCAAGACCATCAGGAAGTATCTGGCGCCGGCGGAGGCGTCCGGGATGGCCCCGGGTGGGCCGCCCATGAGCGAGGCGGACTGGGGCAAGCTGATCAAGAGCTGGTTCCCGGAGCTGGCCCGGCGCCGGCTGAACCAGGTCACGTGGGCGGAGATCGAGCCGCACCGCGACCTGGTCAAGGGGCTGCTGGAAACGACCACGGTGACGACGATCCATCAACGCCTCAGAGACGAGGGGAAGTTGGCGGTGTCGTTGTCGACGTTCCGCCGGTGGGTGACGGAGAACCTCCCGGACGAGTCGGCTCGGTCGAAGGTGACGGTGCTGCGGGACGACGTCGAGCCGGGCTCGGAGGCCCAGATCGACTACGGCTTCCTGGGACAGTGGATCAATCCGTCGACCGGCAAGCGGCACCGGATCTGGGCGTTCGTGATGGTGCTGCCCTGCTCGCGGCACATGTTCGTCCGCCCGGTGGTCCACATGGACCAGAACGCCTGGACCCAGGCCCACGTCGAAGCGTTCCGATTCTTCGGCGGTGTCCCGCAGCGGTTGGTGCCGGACAACCTGCGCACGGCGGTGGACCGGCCGGACCTCTACGATCCGAAGATCAACAAGTCGTATGCCGAGCTCGCGACCTACTACGGCGCCCTGGTCGACCCGGCCCGGGCAGCGAAGCCGAAGGACAAGCCGCGGGTCGAGCGGCCGATGCCCTATGTCCGCGACTCGTTCTGGAGCGGGCGGGAGTTCACCTCGGTCGAGCAGATGCAGGCTGAGGCCCTGACGTGGTCGAGCGGGATCGCCGGCCGCAGGCAGTGCCGACCGCTGGGCGGCGCGAGTCCGCTGTCGGTGTTCGAGGCGGTGGAGGCCAAGGCCCTGCTGCCGTTGCCGGACAAGCCGTTCGTGCTGGCCCGCTGGTCCCCCGCCGCAGTCGGCCCGGACATCCACATCAAGGTCGGCCGCACCCTCTACTCGGTCCCCTGGAAGCTGATCGGCCGCAAGGTCGACGTCCGCTCCACCGCCACCATGGTCCAGGTCTTCCACGAGGGTGAGCTGGTCAAGACCCACGCCGCAC
This sequence comes from Kitasatospora sp. NPDC051914, assembly GCF_040680995.1. Classification (NCBI taxonomy): domain Bacteria; kingdom Bacillati; phylum Actinomycetota; class Actinomycetes; order Kitasatosporales; family Streptomycetaceae; genus Kitasatospora; species Kitasatospora sp. NPDC051914. The sequence continues at coordinate 19,789 of NZ_JBFAXX010000088.1, read as the reverse complement.
TTGAACAGGGCAAACGCACGGACAAGAACGACTACCCGCCGGAGAAGATCGCCTTCCAGATGAAGACGCCGATCTGGTGCCGCAGCCAGTCCTCCGAGGTCGGGGACGCCTGCCGGGAGGTGATCGACCAGCTGCTGGAGGTCAACGCGCTCTACCGGCTCCGCGCGGCCCAGGGGATCCTCGGGCTGCGGAAGAAGTACGGCGACCAGCGGCTTGAGGCGGCCTGCACCAAGGCCATCGCGGTCGGCGACCCCTCCTACCGCACCATCAAGGGCATCCTGATCGCGGGCACCGAGACCGACCCCGAACCGGAGACCGGTGACGCCGGGGCGGCAGCCTTCCTCCACGGCCCCGAGGGCCTGTTCGCCGCGAGCATCCCCTCCCAGATCTCCGGCGAGCCCGAGGGCACCCCGGGCCGCGATAACGCCGAGGAGGCCGCTCGATGAGCGTGATGGACACCGCCCTGCGCGAGTCGCTGAAGGCGCTTCGGCTGTCCGGGATGCTGGAGACCCTGGACGCGCGGCTGATCCAGGCCCACGGCAGTGAACTCGGCCACCTGGACTTCCTGCAGGTCCTCTGCCAGGACGAGATCACCCGCCGCGAGACGGTCGCCTTCCAACGGGCGCCTCCATAAGGCGAAGTTCGAGCAGCAGGTCACTCTGGAGGAGTTCGACTTCACCGCTTCACCGAAGCTGCCCGCGGCCCAGATCCGCGACCTGGCCGCCCTGCGCTGGCTTCATGCCGGCGAGTCGGTGATCTTGTTCGGGCCGGTCGGGGTCGGAAAGACACACGTCGCCCAGGCCCTCGGTCACCTCGCCGTCCGGCAGGGCGCGAACGTCCGCTTCACGAAGACCAGCCGGGTCCTGGCCGAGCTGGCCGGCGGCCACGCGGACCGCACCTGGGACAAGCGGATGCGCGAGCTGATCCGACCCGATGTCCTGATCCTGGACGACTTCGCGAGGCGCCAGCTGAGCGCCGCCCAGGCCGACGACCTCTACGAACTGGTCTCCGAGCGGCAGGGGCGCTCGCTGATCATCACCAGCAGCCGGGCCCCCAGCGACTGGTATCCCCTCTTCCCCAACCCCGTCGTCGCCGAGTCATTGCTGGACCGGCTGATCAACACCAGCCACCAGGTCATCATGAACGGACCCAGCTATCGGCCGAACAAGCGGCCCCGGAACCCCACCGACAAGTGATCCGTCCGACCGGGCTTGGCCGGTCTGATCAGGTTGACCAGCCGCACTGATCAGGCCGGCTGGGTGGCTTCACTCATAGACGCGGGCCGCACCGAGCTGCCAGGCCACAGAGGCCCAGGTCACCGGTTCGATCGGTGGGACGCCCGGGAACGCTGGTGGCCTGCCGAGCATGGCACCGAGCCACGACTCCCACGACTCCAGGAACTGGGCCATCGAGCCGCTCGCCCAGCCGCCGCCGTCACCGGCCCACAGTCCTCGGGCCAGCCGGTCTGCCGTCCAGGCGCGGTTGCGGGCGAAGTCGGCGGCCAGGGCCAGCAGCAGGACTCGTAGCTCTCCAGGCGAAGCGACCGGCGGCTCGTCTCCAAGGGGCGCGGGCTCGGCGAGCCCGGCCGACGGCGCGTCCAGCGCACAGAGCAACTGGTCGGCCAGGCCTGGCCAGCCGGGCTCCGGAGCCTGTTCAGGAAGGACGCCAGCCCAGCGGAACAGGATGTCGTCGATCTCCGGCGCATCGGCGCCGAGGCCCTCGAAGCGCTGGCTGAGGCACCGGAGCAGAGCGCGGAAGTCTTCGCCAGTCTCCACGTTGTTCGTCACCGCGCGAGAGTAGGGCTACGAGGTCCGGCCCGTCGACCGGATATCAGGGCGGTCAGGCGTCAACGCGGTGCACCTCCCGCCTGCGGCCCGAGGCATCGAGCTGGTGGGGAATTGTTTGGCGTTTGACCTGGGGAATTCGCTGACCGTCGACACGTGATAACGATCGGCGTCAGCTTTTCACCGCAATACAGCGGAACGGTTCACCACAGACCCGGCGCCATCGTTCACCACCCCCGCCCCGAAACAGCCCGCCAGCCACAACACGTCACCCCGGGCCGGTGAACAACCACGCCGAACCCCAGTGAAAACCAAACGCCGATCATCAGGCCGGAGGGGTCTTGCGGAGGTCGTAGGCGGCAGTGTTCGGCGGCCTGGAGCAGCGATGTCAGCGCGGGTTCGGTGTCGGTGAGCAGGCGGAGGCCTGGGCGTCTGCGGTGCTGGTGGTAGCGGATGGCGGCGTCCAGAAGTGGGCGGGCCCACCTGGGTGCGCGGTATACGGCGCATACCTGGCCATCGATCTTCAACCAGGGCTAACGTCAGTCGATATGACGATCCTTCAGCGATCCGCGCTCGCCACCCTGGCCACCGCTCTTCTGCTGGCCGGGTGCAGCAGCGGCAGCCCTGCCTCCCCCGGCCCCTCGGCCACCGGCTCCCCTGCCCAGGAGCTACGCGCCCTCGACCAGGCAGCGGGCGCCACCACCGAGCCCGCCACCGCCTACGACGAGGCCTTCGCCAAGCTCGCGGCCCACTGCCTGGAACATGCCCCGGCCCTCGCGGACGAGGTCCGGGGCACCGCGGCCCAGCTGAAGGCACTCGGCAGCAAGACCCAGACCCACCTGACGGTGCTTCGGGATGTCGCTGCCGCGATCCCGGACGCCTACCCGAGGTCGAACTGCGCGCCCTATCTCGGCGAGTTCGTCGGCGCCCAGAAACTGACCGGCACGGTGCACTGACCAGCCGGACCGAACAAGACCGCGACTAGGGAGAATGTGCTCGCCCGGGCCCTCCTCGGGGCTGGTGGCCGGGTCGGGCACCAGCCCCGAGGAGGTGGTCAGCCGAGGTGCTCGGTGATCTGCTCGATGAGCCAGTCGGTGACGGAGCGGACGGCTCCGGAGGCGGCACCGCGGGCGATCTGCCCGGTGAGGTGGTCGTCGGCGGGCGTCTCCGGGGCTGGGGTCTGGTGGGGTGTGGCCGGCTGTACGGGGACCATCGCGGTACGCGGGGTCTTCTCGCTGCGGGTGTGCTGCTTCTTGTGGGACATCAGGTCCTCCCCTGGCGGGTCGTGGTGAGTGCGGGTCAGCCGGCCGGCTTGACCACCACGATCCCGGCCGAGAAAGGCCTGGAGTCGATCTGCGGACGGGCCCGGATCATCCCGGAAACGCCCCGCATCCGCGCAGGTGAACGCTAGGGTGAAGCACCGGTCCGGCGGACGATCACGGACCGGTGCGGACAACCGCGGACCGCGCGCCCGGCCACCGGCACCGCCCGCGAGGGCCATCGCCGGAGACCGCCACAGGCAGCCGCCGGATCCGCGGACATGGGAGGACACCCCGGTCCGCCGCCGTGCGGGACTCGCACACGGGCCGGCGGTACGGGAGATGGACAGGCGGGGGGCCTTGATGGCGCCAGGACACAGCCCACAGGCGCAGGACGCTCTGTGCAAGTTTGCGCGGGAGTTGAAGCGGCTCCAGGCGAGGGCCGGCAACCCCACTGGGCCTCAGCTGGTCAAGGCGGCCGGGTCCGTGCTGAACACCAGCGTCATCAGCGAGCTCCTCGAGGGCAAGAACGGATTCTTCCGGGTCCCCTCATGGGACAAGGTGTCCGCCTTCCACAACGGCTGCACAGCGCATTCCGAGGCAGAAGGATTCCCTCTCGAAGAACCACTTGGGGACATTCGTCACTGGCGCAGAATGCATGGTGATCTGGTCGAAAAGGTCGATGAATTCGACAGTGCCAGCAAAAGAGCCAGGACCGGCCCTGCCGAGGCCCCAGTCTCCGAAGGCCCCGGGGCGGATCCGGGCGTGGAACCGAGGCCAGCGGCGGGGGTAACTGGCTGGGGGCTGAAGCCTCTTGCTCCTCCTCCGGCCCTCCCGCCCGGGTTCACCGGCCGGGAGGAGGACCTGGAGGAACTGCTCGGCTTCCTCGCTCCGGCGGCAGACTCCGGTACTGGGACCGGCGCGGCCGAGCTGGGGCAGGCGGTGGTGGTGGCGTCGGTGCTGGGGATGGGCGGGATGGGCAAGACCACCCTGGCCCTGGCCGCCGGCCACGCCGCTCTCAAGCGGGGCCTGTTCACCGATGTGCTGTTCCTGGACCTGCACGGCTACGACGACGCCCCCACTGACGCCGCTCACGCCCTTGACACCGCGCTGCGCGCCCTGGGCACCGATCCCGAGCAGATCCCGCCCGATGCCGACCAGCGCGCAGCCCTCTACCGGACCCAGCTCGACGCCCGCGCCCACCACGGCGAACGGGTTCTGGTCCTCGCGGACAATGCGTCCACCGCCGGTCAGGTGCACCCGCTCGTCCCGCCGGATGGTCCGCATCGGCTGCTGGTGACTTCCCGCGACGACTTCGCCGCCGCGCTCAGTGCGCGGTTGGTCGATCTCGACGTCCTCGCCCCCGACCGGGCGGTCGAACTCATGGGTACCGCGCTGCGCCTGGTCCTGCCCAAGGACGGCAGGGTCGAGGCCGACCCGGACGGGACGGCGAGGGTCGCCGAGCTGTGCGAGTATTTGCCGCTCGCCCTGCAGATCGCCGCCGCCCAGCTCGCCGCCGACCGCGCCCTCAAACCGGCCCGCCTCGCCGCCGATCTCGAGGTCCTCGGAGACCGGCTCGACCTACTCGAAGACGGCCAGCGCGCGGTACGCACCGTCCTGGAACGCTCCTACAAGCGCCTCACTCCCACCCACGCCGAGCTGTTCCGCCTCCTCGCCCTCAACCCCGGCCCTGACCTGTCCACCGACACCGCCGCCGCGGCCACCGGCATCACCAAGCTCAAGGATGTCCGGACCCGGCTCGTCGCCCTCTCCAAGGCGAGCTTGATCCGGCAGGACCCCGACACTGGCCGCTGGCGGATGCACGACCTCGTCCGCGCCTACGCCACCGAACAAGCCGAGCTAAATCCCCAGCACAGCGCCAAAGCCCTGACCCGCCTCTTCGACTACTACACCCGCACCACGCGGGCCGCCGACGCCCGCCTCGACCCCGCCGCGGGCGGGGACAGAAAACGCTTCCCCGACCGGGGCGCAGCAATGGCCTGGCTGGACGCCGAACGCGCCAATCTCATTGCCGCCGTCCACACCGCGCACGACACCGGCCACCGCGAGGTCACCATGAGCCTGGCGCACTTCCTGGGGGACTACCTGCGTTCACGCCGGTACCTGCAGGACGCCTTGGCCGTCGCCACCCTCGCCCACGACACGGCCACCTCCCTCGGCGACCGCCACCGCGAAGGCATGACGTGGAGCAACCTCGGCACCGCGCTCGCGGAGCTGCGCCGCTTCGACAAGGCCCTCGACGCCCACCAACACGCCCTCGATATCTGCCGCGACCTCGGCGACCGCCACGGCGAAGGCACGGCGTGGAACAACCTCGGCACCGTCCTCAGGGATCTGCGCCGCTTCAACGACGCCCTCAACGCTCATCAGCACGCCCTCGACATCCATCAGGACCTCGGCGCACGCCATGGCGAAGCCATGGCGTGGAACAATCTCGGCGCCGTCCTCAAGGAGCTGCGCCGCTTCAACGACGCCCTCGAGGCCCATCAGCACGCCCTCGATATCTGCCGCGACCTCGGCGACCGCGGCGGCGAAGCCATGGCGTGGAACAACCTCGGCAATGCCCTCACAGAGCTGGGCCGCTTCGACAAGGCTCTCGAGGCCCATCAGCACGCCCTTGACATCCAACAGGACCTCGGCGACCGCCACCGCGAAGCCATCGCGTGGAACAACCTCGGTGCCGTCCTCAAGGAGCTGGGCCGCTTCGACAAGGCTCTCGAGGCCCACCAACACGCCCTCGACATCCACCAGGACCTCGGTGACCGCCTCGGCGAAGGCATCGCGTGGAACAACCTCGGCACCGCATGGCGGGGCACTGAAGCGTACGAGCAGGCGGTGGCGGCCGGTGAGCGTGCTGTGGCCGTGTTCCGCGAGCTGGACGACGCGTATCGCGAGGGTGAGGCGCTGGGCGAACTCGCCGACACCCTGCGGGCGGCCGGACGCCCGACCGATGAGGTCCGGGTCGTGCGCGAGGCCTCGGCGGCGGCCTACCGGCGGGCCGGCGCCGGCACTGAAGCCGAGGAAGCACTGGGGAAGGCCGACGAGTAACCGACCCGGCCCGACGCGAGTTAGGGGCGGAAGACCTGTTCCAGGGGCAGTGGCAGAACCGCAAGACCAAGCTCGACGACTTCAAGCCCTACCTGCACGAGCGATGGGCCGAGGGCTGCACGAACGCCTGGACTCTCTGGGAAGAGATCAAGACGCATGGTTACAGCGGCGGCTACGGAGCCGTCCGCGCCTACCTCCAGCCGTATCGCACCATCCCGACCGCACCGGCAGCCCGACCACCATCGACGCGGACCGTCGCCGGGTGGATCCTGACCCACCCGGACGCCCTGCTGGAGAGCGAGCGACGCAAGCTGAAGTCAGTGCTCGCGCACTGCCCTGAACTGGACGCGCTCGCCAGTCATGTTCGGACGTTCGGGAGGATGATCACCGAACTCCAGGGCGACCGGCTCCCGCAGTGGATCAGGGGAGTCCGCGCCGACGACCTGCCCAGCCTCCACACCTTCGCCAACGGCCTCGAACGCGATCTGGCCGCCGTAACCGCAGGCCTGACACTGCCGTGGAGCTCCGGCGTCGTGGAAGGCCACGTCAACCGGATCAAAATGATGTCGAGTAGCCGGGGGCATCGCAGCCCCCGGCCCTCACAGAACCGTACGTAACAATCTCTCGTTATACGGCTCTTGTCGCCCTGGTCACCAGACGACGGGGACGCTGGGCACCCATACCCAGTGCGCGAAGAACCGGGGCCGACTCTTGACGGCCTTGTCCCAGGCTTCCTGGGCCTTCTTGCGTCCTCGCAGCCGCTTGTACTTCTTGCGGATCCAGCGCATCAGGTAGGCGTTGATGCGCCCCAGGAGGGGATACAGCGCGGATCTGTAGAACGCGCCGTAGTAGTTCATCCAACCCCGCACGACCGGGTTGATCATTCGTGCGAGGTCCGCTTCGGAAACCTCGGTGTGCAGGTGCATCTGCCACGAGCGCACCCTTCCACTGAGCCTCTTCAAGGCGTCGTTGCTGATCGCCGGATTGAAGCCGGTGAACATCTTCCCGGTCTTCAGCCGCACCTGACGCGCCCGGAAGGTGAACCCGAGGAACGTGAACTCGGTGTGCTCGTGGGAGCCGCGCCGGTTGCTGTCCTTGCAGTACACAATCCTGGTCTTGTCCGGATGCAGCTCCAGCCCCACCTCGCGCATCCTGTCCGTGAGGGCCGCGAGCACCTGACGTGCCTGCGCCTCGCTGACGCAGTGAATCACCGCGTCGTCCACATAGCGCTCGAAGGCGACGCCGGGAAAAGTCCGGGCCAGCCAGGTATCGAACGCATAGTGCAGGAACAGATTCGCGAGGACGGGCGAGACCGCGGAACCCTGCGGGGTTCCCCGTTCTCGGCTCTGCAACGAGCCGTCGGGGGGGCCTGTCCCCGAGTGGTGGACACCTTCGATCCCGGTGCTGGTAGGGGCCGGGTAGGAGGAATCTCTTATGGTGATGAAGGTATACTCGCCGCAGTTCAAGGCTGACGCTGTCGCGCTGTACCTGTCGGATCCGAGCCATACCTTCGAGGGAGTGGGCAGGGATCTGGGGGTCGCGCGGGGGACGCTGCGGAGCTGGGTGCAAGCCGGGCAGGCCCGCCGGGGGCCGGCCAGCACGACGAGCAGGAACATGAACGACAAGAAGACGGGACCCGCGCCGACCTCCGACGAACTGCGAGCGGAGAACGAGGCCTTGCGCAAGGAACTGGCCCAGGTGCGCAAGGAGAACGAGAAGCTGGCCACGGAGCGGGACATCCTTCGGAAGGCGACGAAGTTTTTCGCCTCCGAGATGACCTGGTGACCCGCTGCCAGTTCATTGAGGACCACCACAGCGCCTACGGCGTGAAGCGGTTGTGCCAGATCCTGGAGGTGGCCCGCTCCAGCTTCTACAAGTGGCGGGCCGGCCGGGCCGCGAGGAAAGCGCGAGAACAGGCCGACACCCGGCTGGCCGAACGGATCCGGGCCGTGCACGCCGAATGGGACGGAACCTGGGGCCGCCCCCGGATCACCGCCGAGCTGCGCGAGGCAGGCCTGGAGGTGAACCACAAGCGGGTCGGCCGGGTGATGCGCAAGTTCAACATCGCCGGACTCCGGCTGCGCAAACGGCACGTGACCACGATCCCGGAGCCGTCCCGGGCGCCGGTGCCGGACCTCCTCGGCCGTGACTTCACCGCCACCGCACCGAACACAAAGTACGTCGGCGACATCACGTATCTCCCGGTCGGGGACGGCGACTTCCTCTACCTGGCCACCGTGATCGACTGCTTCTCCCGGCGTCTGGTCGGCTGGTCCCTCGCCGAGCACATGCGCGCAGACCTGGTCACCGACGCCCTGAAAGCAGCCGCGGCGACCCGCGGCAGCCTGGCTGGCGCGGTGTTCCACAGCGACCACGGGGCCCAATACGGGTCCCGACAGTTCGCCGACCTCTGCAGCCGCCTCGGCGTCGTCCGCTCCATGGGAGCGGTCGGCACCAGCGCCGACAACGCCCTCGCGGAGAGCTTCAACGCCGCACTCAAACGCGAGACCCTGCAAGGCGCCCGCCGTTTCCGGGGCGTCGAGGCCTGCCGCCGGGCGGTGTTCCGCTGGGCCACCCGTTACAACACCCGGCGACGCCACTCCCGCCTCGGACAGAAGGCACCGAACATCTACGAACGACAGCGGGCTACCATGACGCTCGCCGCATAACGACACGAACAGGTGTCCACTCATCGGGGACAAGGCCCGGGCAGCACCAGCGGGGCTCTCAACCACCGCTTGACATACAGCACCACCCACGGCAGATCGGTGTTGGCCTCGACCGCCTTGACGACCAAGTCCCACGGCACAGTGTCGAAGAACTTCCGGATGTCCAGATCGATCACCCAGTCGGTCTTCCAGCACCGCTGCCTGCAAGCCGTCACCGCGTCGAGCGCGGACCGCCCGGGCCGATAGCCGTAGGAGTCGGGATGGAAGATCGCTTCGATCTTCTTCTCCAGCTCCTGGGCCACGACCGTCTGCGCGATCCGGTCGGCCACGGACGGGACACCCAGAACCCTGGTGCCTTCGCCCCGTGCCCTCTCGATCTCCACCGCGCGCACCGGCGGCGGGAAGTACGACCCCGAGGACATCCGATTCCAGATCTTGTAGAGGTTGTTCCTCAGATCGGCCTCGAACGCTGCGATCGTCTGCCCGTCCACACCAGGTGCACCCTTGTTCGCCTTGACCTTCTCCCACGCCTCCCAGACAGCCCGCTTCGAGATCTCGAACGGCTTGTCAGGTGCTTTCAGCTCGTTCACGCGACTCCTCCCGGAGAGCTTCCGGTTGATCGAACAAACCAGCCACGGACAACCCGGCCCCTTCGCTCCGCCCCCATTACAGGGACTTCACCGCTACTACGAGCCGGTCCGCCGGCGTGCCCGGCGACGGTACTCAGTCCCTTGCGGGGTCTCCGCTTGGGATGCTCCCTCTCCCCTGCTGCGACGCAGGGAGTGTCCGGGCACGCCTTCTCCTGTTCCGCACGGAAGCCGCAGACCGGGCTCACGTCGTCTACATGCCGGACACCGCCTGGCCAGAAAGCGGAACGTCCGCCAGGCTCTTCCCGGGATCCGCTTGACACCCCGGTTTTGATGTCGTCTGAATCTGTTTCGACACGTCAGCAACGATTCACTCGCGTTCGTCTTCCCGGTCCCCACCTGACGCCTCAGGGGCGCCTTTTCCTCATTGCTCACCACGACGGTCTTCAGCCAACGCAGCATGAGGCGGTTTGGAGCCTCCCTCCGCCGGGCGGCTCCGAAGGGCCAAGTTCCTTCATCTTCCGTGCAGCATCGCGTCATGAAGTCGGCCTACACGACGACTCCTCTCTGCGGTCAGGACACACCAAGCGCCAGATGTACGGCCGTGCCAGCTTCGCGCTCCTGCGGAAGCGAGTCCTACTCGCCACTGAACTTGAATTCGTGATGTCGGTCAGCCGTCGAGGATGAGGCCCGTGCCGGCGAGGCATCCGTCGACCAGGTCCGGACGGTACTGGATCTGCTTGAGCCTGCGCTTGACGGCACGGGTGATCTGGCCGAGGTCGGCTGCGGCGAGGTTGCCGACGTCGCGCTTGACCAACGACCAGATACCCTCCTGTGGGTTCAAGTCCGGCGAGTAACTCGGCAGTTGGAAGACGGTGAGCCACTCTGCGTGGTCGGCGATGAACTGTCGCATCGGTTCGACCAGGTGCATGCGCAGGTTGTCCCAGACGAGCACGATCGGGCCGCCGAGCTGGATGTGCGCCCTGACCAGCAGGTCCCGCAGGTCTTGCCAGCCGATGCCCTTGGGCTCGCCCTTGCGGCCCCGATACTCGCGCACCGAGTAGAACATCCGGGACCGCTTCCCCGGCTTGTAGCAGGTCAGCCCGGCCAGGGACACCCGGCCCGAGCCCCGGCCGCGCACCCGGACCACCGGCGTGCAGCCCTTGCGGCCCCAGCTCCTCGCGCGCGGCGGTGTCATCGACTGCCCGGCTTCGTCCTCGAAGACCACCCAGGCGTCGCGCTCCGCCGCGGTGCTTTTACCAGCGGCCAGGTCTCCTTCCTCCAGACCTCGACCGCCCGGTCGTCACGCTCGATCGCCCGCCGGGCCGGCTGCTGCCAGGACCAGCCATGCCGCTTCAACAGCCTCCAGGCGCCCTCCACCGTGTAGCTCACGTGGAACAGCCGACCGATCAGCGTCTTGATCCGCGCCAGCGTCCACCGCTGGTCCGCCCAGCCGTGAGCCAGCGGCCCGCGCTCCAACTCCCGTTCCAGCCTAGCGATCTGCGCTTCGCTGAGCCTCGGCCGCCCAGGCGATCCCTTCGATAGGACCCCCGCTTCGCCGCGCTCGCGCCACCGCCGGCGCCACCGCTCCACCGACCGCTCACTGACCCGCAACGCGGCAGCGATCTCCCGATTCCCCTGCCCGGCCTCGAAGCGATCCACGGCCTGCAGCCGGACCCACTCCCTCGCGGCCCTCCCGGCGTCGGTCAGTCCGCCGCCCTGTGCGTATCTCACGATCCAGGGCTACCGGAACGGACCAGCCAACGTCAGGCGAACGGCTCCGACATCACCCGATCAAGTTCAGTAGGTGCCAACAGGTCGGCCGGTGTTTGCGAGCACGGTGTGGGCGGTGGCGGTTCGGCCGTGTTGCTGGGAGTCGGTGTGCCGGGTGTCGCATGCGTGGCATCCGGTGTGGGCGCAGCCGTGGGGCTGGCTGAGGGTGAGGTGCTGGGGGCCGGGGTCGCGGAGGTGGCCGGTGCGGGGCATGGTGCGTCGGTGCTCGGCGGGGAGGCTGGCGCAGTGGCGTTTGGTGGAGCAGGGGTTGGTCGGGGTGCGGGTGTGGTTGGGGGTGTGGTGGTTGCGGTGGGCCGCGGGCTGCGGGGCGCAGTTGCGGTGGGGCGGGGGTGGACGGGGTTCGGCGCTGGGAGGTCCGGCCTGGTCGGCTGGAGTTGGATCACCGGTGCTGTCCATAGGCTGTTGTTGCCCGGTGCCGGTGCGGTGCCGTTGGTGTAGCGGTTGATCCAGGAGCGGACCGTGGCCAGGTACTCGTTTGAGTGGTTGTAGCTGAGGATGGCTCGGTCGAGGTCGTCGGGCGTGGCGAGGTTGTGGTGGTCGGCGCACAGGTAGCGGCCGGCCGCCAGCGCGGCGTCGAAGACGTTGTTCGGGTCGTTGCGGCCGTCGCTGTTGCCGTCGGCGCCCCATCGGGCCCAGGTGGATGGGATGAACTGCATTGGTCCGATGGCGCGGTCCCATGCGGGGCTGCCGTCTGTGCGGCCTTGGTCGGTGTCGGCGATGGCGGCGAATCCGTTGCCGTTGAGAACGGGTCCGAGGATGGGCTTGATGGTGGTGCCGTCGGTCGTCACCGCACCGTTGCGGGCGTGTCCTGACTCCACTTGGCCGATGCCGGCCAGGACCGGCCATGTCAGGTGGCAGGCCGGGTTTTCGAGGAGCAGGCGCTGCTCTGCCTTCTGGTAGGAGGTCAGGACAGTGCCGGGGATGGGTACCGGGCCGTCTGTTGCCGCTGCGGCGCCGGGGGGCGGGGTCGGCGCCGGTTGTGCCGGGTACAGCGGAAAGCCCGAGTCGGCCTGCTGGGGCCGGTCGTTGCCGCGGATGATGTCGGCGGATAGGGGTGCGTCGGATGTCGGTACCGGTATCGGTATCGGTATCGGAGCCGAGGCTGCGAGCGCTGCTGCCAGCACCGCAGCCGTCTGCGTTGCCGCGCGTGCTGCTCTGTGGCATACGGCGAAACGAAGGGGCACGCGTGACTCCTGGACCGGGCAGTGGGGAACCAGGAGACGTTATTCCGCGCAAATCAAGATCATTCCATTGGCTAGGCCGCGCATGGTGCGCAGTAACAGATCGATGACGAATACTTCCGGGACAGCCACAGACAGTCGCTGAACGAACCGGACAATGGGCGCGATCACGCCCCGGCTGGCTGCACTAGGTAACCGTGGATAACGATTCATATTTCCATGGCCGCGGGCGCCTTTCGTTGGCGTGATAGTGCGAGTTCCGGTTGCGCTTCACCGGGCGGCGCGGGTGGCACAACTGAAGCCGCAGGAGGCGCCAGGCAAAGCTGCACCGATTGAGATGGTTTGCCCTATTTTTGAGGGTCGCCCCTAGTCGACCATAGACGGGATCCGACAGCTTCAGGGTCGCCGACGCTGCGACACCTGGAGCTAACGGCACGACAGTTCGACCAGTGAGCTCTCAATATGATTACCGGTCAGATAGTTCGCCAAAGATTCAATCTATCGCTCGTCAGGCCTTCTTTCGATCTTGAATGCGGCTTGGTGGTTCACTCGAAGCCGCGCCAGGCCGTTCGGCGACTCCGGAAGACTTGTGAAGCTCCCGTGAACCTCGATAACGATCGACTTCTTCAGCTGCTTGTATGGCGCAGGTTGTCCGGTTTGAGGGAGATTCGGAATCCGGTGGTCCGCTTATGCTCCGTCGTCACCCTTAGCCAAGGGTGAGTCAAGGAGTTGTAATGAGTGCATCTACCTACCGGGTCGGCAGGCGAAGGTCGCCTGCCAGTCTCCGGGCGGTCAGCGGGTCGCTGGCCTTGGCGGTGGCGGTGTCGCTGCTGGCCGGGTCTGAGTCCGCGTTCGCCGCCGCAGCAGCTAACAAGTCCCCGAAGCCGGCAGCCCCGGCACCCGCGGCCGCGGCTGACATCCCGTCGGCACGGATCGCGGCCCGTTTGTCGGGTCAGCGGGTGGAAGCGTTGTCGGAGCGGACGGAGACGTCGACGACGTGGGTGAACAAGGACGGCTCGCTGACCAGCGAGCTGTTCGCCGGCCCGGTCCGCTACCAGAAGGACGGCCGGTGGGTTGATGTCGACCTCGGCCTTGAGGCCGCGATCGACGGCACGGTCGCGTCGAAGGCGCACCCGCGCGGCCTGAAGATGGCCGGTGCCGGCGGCACCCGCGCCAAGTCCCTGCAGCAGGCGCAGGAGGGCAAGGAGCAGGCCCGCACCCTGGTCGTCCTCGGCGAGGGCGAGCAGCAGGTCGAGCTGCAGTGGAAGGGCGGCCTGCCCAAGCCCCTCCTGGACGGCACGAAGGCCACCTACCAGGATGCGATCGCCGACGGCGCCGCCGACCTGGTCGTGGAGGCGACCCGCACCGGCTTCGAGCAGTACACCGTCCTCAAGCAGCGCCCCACGGTCGCCGGCTTCTCCTACACCATGCCGCTGAAGGCGAAGGGCCTGAAGGCCGAGCAGCAGGCGGACGGCAGTGTGCTGTTCACGGACAAGAAGTCCGGTGAGAAGAAGGCGGTCCTGCCGGCGCCGGTGATGTGGGACGCGACCTCGATCGACGGGTCGAGCGAGCACCCGAACCGGGCCAAGGTCGACCTGAAGGTCGTTCAGCACGGCGACGGCATCGACCTGGTCTTCACCCCGGACGCGAAGTTCCTCGCGGACCCGAAGACCCAGTACCCGGTCACCATCGACCCGTCCACCACCGCCCTCGGCAACGTCCTCGACACCCGGGTGCAGAAGGGCGAGACCGTCGACTGGTCCGGCGACACCGAGCTGTACTGGGGCAACCCCGGCACCAAGAACGCCGACGGCTCCTCCCGCGAGGCCCGGGCGTTCATCAACTGGAACACCGGCCCGATCGCCGACGCGCTGATCACCAGCGCCACCGTCTCCCTGTGGAACTTCCACTCCGGCAACAGCGACTGCGCCGGCTACGCCTGGGACGTGTACGACACCTCGCTGGCCTCCACCGCCTCCCGGTGGACTGCGCAGCCGACCTGGTTCTCCAAGAAGGCGACCTCCACGCAGACAGCCGGCCGCACCGGCTGCCAGGCGGACGGCTGGATCAATGCGGACGTCACCAACCTGGTGCAGACCTGGACGTCGGCGAAGAACACCACCTCGGGCATGGGCCTGCGGGCGCCGGACGAGGTGTCGACGAAGTACTGGAAGGAGGTGAACTCCGCCAACGCCGCCACGAATGTGCCGAAGCTGACGGTGACGTACAACTACCGGCCGCGCACCGGCACCGACCAGCAGGCCGGCTCGCCATTCTACAAGGACACCGACGGCATCTGGTGGGTCAACTCGACCACGCCGACGCTGCGGGACACCTTCGTCGACCCGAACAACGACAAGGTCGACGGCACGTTCCAGATCTTCGACAACGCCACCGGCACCCAGGTCGGCAACCCACTCGTCTCGCCGTTTGTCCCCTCCGGGCAGCCGGCCTCCGTCACGGTTCCGTCCGGGCTGCTGGCCAACGGCAAGACCTACAAGTTCCGCACCTCCCCCTACGACGGCACCCACTACAACACCACCTGGTCCCCGTGGGCATACTTCACCGTCGACACTGCCGCCCCCTCCGCGCCGGGCGCCGTGTCCTCGACGGACTACCCCACCGGGCAGTGGGTCAAGGGCGCCGGCCAGTCCGGTGTATTCACGGTGACCCCGCCGAGCGGTGACCAGAACGCGCTGGAGTGGACCCTCGACGGCGCCACCTGGACCAAGGTCGCCACCGGCGGCTCGACCGCCCCGGTGAACCTGACCGTCACCCCGGCCAAGGCCGGCACCAACACCCTGCAGGTCCGGGCGGTCGACAAGGCCGAGAACAAGTCCGAGCCGGTCTCCTACACCTTCCAGGTCGGCGCCGGCGGCGTCACCGCCCCGAACGACGGCACCCGCACCGCCGCCCGCGTCCCGCTGGTCGCCGAGGCCGACGGCAGCAAGTACGACCATGTCACCTTCTCCTGGCGCCGCTCCGACGCGGATGCCTGGACCACCATCCCGGCCGGGGATGTCACCAACGGCGGCAACGCGGTCACCTGGCCGATCGACCTGAGCTCCGGGAAGAGCCCGGCCCTGACCTGGAACGCCACCTCCACCGTCAACCCGGACGGCACCGTGCAGGTCCGCGCCGACTTCACCGGCCCGAACAGCGCCGCGGTCTCCTCCGAGCCGATCAAGGTGGTCGTTGACCGCAAGGCCGACGGCGCCGCCACCCAGAACGTCGGCCCGGGCTCGCTCAACCTCCTCACCGGCGACCTCACCGTCTCCGCCACCGACGTCAACCTGTTCGGCATGAGCGTGGGCCGCACCGCCTCCTCCCGCGACCCGAAGGCCGCCGCGAACCAGGACGGCCAGGCACCGGTCTTCGGCCCGAACTGGACCTCCGGCATCTCCTCCGATGTAGCCGACTCCGACTACACCGAGATCCAGAAAACGTCCAACACCTCGCTGAGCGTCGTCACCAGCGACGGCTCCACCATCGCATTCACGGCCAATGCCTCCGGCACCGGCTGGGTACCCGAGCCGGGCAGCGAGGACCTCACCCTCACGGGCTCGTTCGTCTCAGGTGACTTCACGCTCTCCAGTGCCGAGGGCGCAGTAACAACCTTCTCCAAGGTCGACCCGGCAGCGACCACCTGGACGGTCACCTCCAGCCTGCTGGACGGCCTGGCGAACACCACGACCACCACGATCTCCGAGAAAACCGTGGTGGACGGCAAGACCCTGGCTCGCCCCAAGTACGTCATCGCCCCCACCTCCGCGGCCACCACGGCTGCCTGCGCTGCCGACGTGACGGTCAAGGGCTGCCGTGTCCTGCAGTTCGTCTACGCCACCGCCACCACGGCGACCGGCGACACCAACGACAGCGACTTCGGCGACTACGCGGGTCAGGTCAGCACCATCAAGCTGTGGGCCACCGCCCCCGGCGCCGCCAACTCCACCGCCACCGACGTGGCCACCTACCGCTACGACACCGCCGGCCGCCTGCGCCAGACCTGGGACCCGCGCACGGGCACCACCGCGAAGACGCAGTACTCCTACGTCGTCGGCGGCGCCTCGGACGGCGCCCTATACGCCGTCCTGCCCCCGGGCATCAGCGGCGGCCATCACATGGCCTACGGCAACATCGCCTCCAACCCGGCCGCGGGCGAGGGCATGCTGACCAAGGTGTGGACCAACACCCTGGCATCGGGTACCAAGAGCACCGTCGACGGCACCGCCACCACCAGCATCGTCTACGGCGTCCCGGTCACCGGCAGCACGGCCCCCGAGAACCTGTCCGCCACCGCGGGCGCGACCTGGGGCCAGACCGACATGCCCACCGACGCCACCGCGGTCTTCCCGGCCGACCAGATCCCGGCATCGAACAACGGCGCCGACCTGAACACTGGCGACTACACCCGGGCCGACATCAACTACCTCAACGCCTCCGGCAACCAGGTCAACGACGTCGCCCCCGGCCACCGCATCACCACCACCGAGTACGACAAGTACGGCAACCAGGTCCGCACCCTGACCGCCGGCAACCGCGAGCTCGCCCTCGGCGGCAACGCCGCCCTCACCGCGCAGCTGGCCGACCTCGGCATCAACACCCTGCCCTCCGCCGACCGTGCCCGCCTGCTCTCCAGCGGCAGCACCTTCAGTGCGGACGGCCAGCGCGAGACCGAGTCCATGGGCCCGCTGCACCGCATTACCCTCGCGGCCGACGCCAAGTCCGGCACCACCACCGTCGCCGTGGCCGGTAGCCAGGTCACCGCGCGCAGCCGCACGGTGAAGACCTACGACGAGGGCCGTCCCACCGACGGCAGCGCCAAGATCAAGGACCAGGTCACCACCACCGTCACCGGCGGCGCCCTCCACGCCTGGCCGGATGTTTTCACCGAGACCCGCACCGACAAGACCGTCTACGACTGGGCGCTTGGCGCACCCACGCAGAAGATCCAGGACGCCGGCGGCCTGGGACTTACCACCGTCACCGGCTACGACAACCAGGGCCGCGCGACCTCAACCGCCCTCCCCGCGTCCAACGGCTCCGACGCCGGAACCACGACAACCAGCTTCTACACCGCAACCGGCTCGGGACCCTGCGCCGGGCGGCCCGAATGGGCAGACCTGGTCTGCCAGACCGGCCCCGCCGGCGCCATTGCAGGCGGAGGTTCCAACCCGTCGCAGCTGCCGATCAAGACGTTCCAGTACGGAATGTTCGGGCAGGTCATTCAGTCCGACGAGACCGCGAACGGCTCCACCCGCACCACCACCATCACTCCGGACGCGGCCGGCCGCCCCGTGACCACCACGATCAGCGGCGGGCAGGGCGCGGCGATCCCGGCCACCACCGTCACCTACGATTCCGCCACCGGCCAGATCACCCAGGAGACCTCCACCGGTGGCGGGACGATCACCAAGGCGTACGACGACCTCGGCCGCCTGATGACCTACACCGACGCCGACGGCGGAGTGACCACCACCGAGTACGACGCGCTGAACCGACCCACCAAGGTCACCGACAGCGTCCCGTCCACCACCACCTACACCTACGACACCACCGTCGACCCCCGCGGTCTCGCCACCTCGGTCACCGACTCGGTCGCCGGCACCTTCACCGCCCGCTATGACGCCGACGGCGACATCAGCACCCAGGGCCTGCCCGGCGGCTACACCATGACCGACCAGCAGGACCCGGCCGGCACCACGACCGCGCGCACCTACACGCGCGACAGTGACGGCGCCGTTGTCGTGTCCGACGGCGTCACCGAGACCGTCCACGGCCAGTGGGCCACGCACACCGGCACCCCCGGCGTCACCGCGGCGCAGGCCTTCGCGTACGACAAGGTGGGACGCCTGACCCAGGTCCAGGACACCTCCACCGACGCCGTCTGCACCACCCGCAGCTACACCTTCGACACCAACACCAACCGCAAGTCCCTCGCCACCGCCACCGCCCCGCGCGGCCAGGCCTGCACCACCAGCGGAGCCACCACCACCAACAGCACCTACGACAGCGCCGACCGCCTCGTCAACGCCGGCTACACCTACGACGCCTTCGGCCGCACCACCGCCCTGCCCGGCAGCACCGTCGCCTACTACAACAGCGACCTCGTCCAGCAGCAGACCACCGGCACCAACCGGCAGACCTGGGCCCTCGACTCCCACCAGCGCCTGCGTGCCTGGACGACCGAGACCAACAACGCCGGCACCTGGGCCCAGACCGGCGCCAAGACCAACCACTACGACAACGACAGTGACACCCCCAGGTGGATCGCCGAGGACGCCATCGGCGCCCTCACCCGCAACGTCGACGGCCTGAGCGGCAACCTCGGCGCCACCACGACCAAGACCGGGAACACCGTCCTCCAGCTTGCCAACCTGCACGGCGACGTCACCCTCCAGCTCCCGCTGGACACCGCCATCGCACCCGTCGTCCTCGACTACGACGAGTACGGCCAGCCCCGCACCGGCCAGCCGTCCACCCGCTACGGTTGGCTCGGCGGCAAGCAGCGCTCCGACGAGACCCCCGGCGGCCTCACCCTCATGGGCGTCCGCCTCTACAACCCCACCACCGGGCGCTTCCTGTCCATCGATCCCGTGGTCGGCGGCAACGCCAACGCCTACGACTACGTCCACGCCGACCCGCTGAACAACTTCGACCTCGACGGCAAGCGTTGCTGGAACCCCTGGTACTCCAGCTGCCGAGAGAAGAACAACACCGTTAGCTTCGTGTACTCCGTGGGTTCCGTCTGTTTCTCATTCTGCCCGTGGTTGGGTGTGGCAGGTAGGACCATCAAGGCCTACCGCCACGGAAAGCGCGCCTGGCACTACGGCCGCCAGGCCTACCGCGTCTACAATCGCGTGGGCTGGTCCGGCTTGCGCAGTCACACTTCCAGCTGGTTCAGTCGCCAGGGCTGCTTCCAAAGCCACGGAGGCTTCGGAGGATGCGCCTGGGCGGCCGTGGGAACCTGGACAGGAATCCACGAGGGCTGGGGCCACCTCAACAACGCATGGAAGCTTGGCAGGGGCAAGGCGAGAGCCATCTGGAACGGAAAGTGGTGGCGATGACTGGATTCTGCCCTCGGACCTCGAACAACCGGACTTGGTCATGAGCGATAGGAAGAGTGCACCTCGCAGGGTGACCTCGCGGACGGCGCTCGTTTTCTACACCGCCGCCCCGATCTGGTTCCTGCTGGACGAGATCTACGGGCCCTCCAGCTGGCATCTCGTAAGACTTGTCCTCCTCTCCGCCTGGACAATCGTCGCAGCGACTGCCCTCGCCCTCTCGTTCAGGAGGAAGAAAAACTGATCTGACGCCGAGCCCGGCACATACGGCCCCGGGGGGGGGCGGGGGGGGGCGGGCGCGGGCCGCGCGGGGCGGCCACCGGGCGCCGCCCCGCACCGCAGACGGGCGGGAGGGCGAAGTGGGGGAAGACGCGGGGGAATA
>NZ_JBFAXX010000087.1:0-25119 GCF_040680995.1 Kitasatospora sp. NPDC051914 | reverse complement strand
CATCCGTGCCACGGCGCGAAGCGCTCGCACCGCCGGATAGCGGGCTGCGACACCGCCTGACCGGATACCACCCCGGCGCCGTGTCGTGGTGCGCGGGAGGCTGCCGACGGCCGCCGTGAGAAGCAGGCCCCCGAATGCGAGAGCCGCCCCGACCTGCTCCCGCTGGTCGGCGCCGTTCTCGGACGAGCGGCGGGCGGAGCAACGGGCCCTCTGGGACAACCGGCTGTGCGGCGGCTGCTGCCAGGACATGGCCTACCAGCGCGCCCACCGAGAAGCCGAAGCGGCCGAGCGCGGCCGCGGCGCCTGGTGGCGCCGCACCTGACCGGCCCCCTCGGCGCTGACCTACCGCCGCCCGGGGAGGCTGGCCGTTGCAGGCGGTCTTGACGGCTGCCGTGCAGCGCGGTGCCATGGCCTGACCGAAGGAGGGGCCGTGGCACCTGAGGAGGACAGCGATGCCGAGGACCGGGCTGGTGAGGGCGGCGGTGACCGGCCGGACAGCTCACCGGACCCGTACCGTCCCGGACCCACGGACAGTTTCTGGGCGGGGGCGCTCGTCCTGATCGTGGTGGTGCTCCTCCTGGCCGTCCTCGTGTCCCACATGGACTGGAGCCCCGGGAACCCGAACCAGAACATGCCGCCCTACAAGTGACGTTTCCACAGGCCAGAGCCCACGGACAAGGGAGTCGCCGCCACCCCGCCGATGCTGCGCCGCTCCGGCGCCGATGGTGTCGTGGTTGGCCTCGTCAGGGTGGGCCAGCCGCCGGTCGCCTGCAGGGCTTTGGGTGATGCCGTCGGGGGTGTCGCCGTCCTCCCCCTGTCGGCCGGGCCGTGTCGTGCCCGCCAGCATGGACCGGCGAGACCCGGGCCGCAGCAGTCGATGCCCCGCAGTTCGCCCCCACCGGCGCTCTGCGGGGCTGGTCACGCCCACCGGGCGCCGTGCCCGATGAGCCGTTGGGTGGGTGGACCCTGTCCATGTGCTAGGCCGGCTGTGCCGGCGACAGTTTCTCGCGCCTGCTGGTTGTTTCACGCGAACGTGGACGGCCTCGACAGTCCCGGCGTGAACTACCCGTCGGGTACTCCCGACGGCTGGCTCCCACCCTTGCTGCGCCCAGGTCGGCCTCTGGCCCTGAGGCAGACCTGCCGGCTCCGTCCGTATGGCGGGCAGGGGGCAAGCGAGGGCGATCGAATCCCTGCTCCAGGGCGATTGCGCGGCAATCACCGGCTCGGCCCGGCCGCTCGACCTCCCGCGGGGCGCGCCGTCCCGGCTTGCTGCGCGCGAGAGCGGCGGGGGAGGGTTGCGGGCCCGGTCAGGCGCCGCCTGCTCGCGCCGGACCGCCTGCCCGCGGCGGACCGGGTGTCGGCGTGGGGACCGAGGGGACGGCGCTGCCGGACGCGGCCCCACCCGGAGCTGGAGCGACGGTGCTGGAGCAGGCGCTGCCCGCCACGGCGAGAACAGCGAGCGCCGCGAGCCGGGCGGCCCGGGCGCGGTGCGTGAGGCTGCCATGCGCCACTGATACCCGCCCCGGCCTCGATCATCGGCAGCGCAACGCCGGGAGCGGACCGCACCAATGGGCCGGACCGGGCGTAGAACCGGGCCAGGCCCGTGGCGGTGGTCGCTTCGACGGATCAGCCAGCAAGTGCGCGGCTGATTCTGCCGGAGGCCAAGAGCCGCCTGACCATGCGGAGAAGGCGGTCAGCCTGTTTCGCACGCCACTCCGTCGCCGTCGCGGTCCAGGTGGGGCGCATAGCCGGGATCGCCCCGGTGGAGAGGGACGACGCCCGCGGCGCGGGCCTCGGAACAGTTCTTGTAGTACACCGCAGGGCCGGTCGCTTCCGGCACGGAGGTGGTCGCCTGCGGCTGACCACCGGAGGGCTGGGGTTGTCCAGCGGCGGTCGGGGCCTCGGTCACGGTCACCGTGGCAGTGACCGTCGCCGTGGCCGTGGTGGACAAGGCAGAGGAGGTCGCTGTCACGGTGGCGGTCGCCTGCGAGGAGGAAGGGCTGGTGGGCTGCTTGCCCCACTGTCTTTGCCTGAAAGGCCGATGCCCATACCGAGCAGCAAAATCGCTGTGCCACCCACGACCTCGGCCACTGTCCGGCGCCGGTTCCTGCCTCCGCCGGGGCGAGCAGCAGCTGGTGACTGCCATACCGGCCTCGGGTTCTGAGCCATGACGCCTCCCGGGAGGCACGTTCCACCCCAAGGGGGCCGGGACTTCACCTTCCAGGATGCTTCTCCCCGCCCTGTCTCACTCGCTGCTGCGCCCGCGCCCCGCGACCCGAGCCCGGGCAAGCCGCCGCGCGTTCCCGGCGCCGGCGGGGCTGCTCCGTCCGGGTGCCGACGGGTTCGGCGAAGTACCGAGGTGGGCAGGGCTGCGGCATGACGACAACCTCGACCAAGCGCCGCCTCCCGTCCGCACCTGCCGCGTTTGCGACCGGGACCACGACCGCTGCACCGGTCGGCGCCGAGCGGCCGCCGACCGTCGGACCGGGTGACGGCGGCGGGTGCTGCCGGACCTGGTCGAGCGAGCGCATCTCCCGCGACACGGTCGTCCAGACGATCTGGCACGAGCCTGCCTGCCGGGGCGGGAGCCCGGCGCCACGGTAGTGGCGCACTCTGCCCGGGGACGGTGCGCGTTCGTGGTGGGGGCGGGCCGCCGTAGACCGGGGAGCATGCGCGAGGAGAAGACGACGCGGCATCCCGGCGAGATCGTTCCGGCGAGCGGGATCTACGCGTGCGACTGCGGGGCGGGCTCGCTTCCCGTCACTCGGTGCGGCGAGGCCCACCCCGCAGTACGGGGCCGGTATCGGTCTCGGGCCGCAGGCCGACCGGGTCCCAGGCCTTCAACACTGACAGACTTTCGCACGCAGACGTCGTCGGTGCGGGCAGGGATCGGCTGGTCGAGGGGAGTTCAGGTGTAGGCGTCCTCGACGGCGACTTGGCGCACTGTGCGCAGCGTCGACCGGAGAGTGTCCAGATCGGTCGAGCCCAGGGCGAGGCGGATCGCCTGTGGTGTGTGCGTCGAGGTGGTGAACGGCTCCGCCGTGGTGACCGAGATGTGTCGGCGCGCGAGGGTGGCGGTCAGGCGGTCAGCGCGTGCGTCGTCGGGCAGTGGCAGCCAGGTGAAGTAGGACGAGGGGTGGCCGATGAGCGGGAGGCCCGCCAGCTCCTGCCTGACGAGTGCCTGGCGCGTCTTGGCGTCGTCTCGTTTCTGCGCTTCTAGGCGGTTCACTGTGCCGTCGTCGAGCCAGCGGCAGGCGATGGCGGTGGTGAGGGCGGGGGTGTTCCACGTGGTCGCCCGGATGGCGCGTTCGAGCGATGGCACCACAGGTGGCGGGGCGAGGACGAAGCCGACCCGGAGGCCGGTGGCGATGCTCTTGGAGAGCGTCGAGACGTAGACGGTGATGTCGGGGGCGGTTGCGGCCAGAGGCGGTGGAGGGGCCTCGGCCAGGTAGGCGTATGCGGCGTCCTCGATGATGAGCGGACCGTGCTGTCGAGCGATCTTGATCAGGCGGGTGCGGTCGGTTGCCGGCATGACCCAGCCCAGAGGGTTGTGCAGGGTGGGCATGGTGTAGATCGCGCGCACCGGGCGGGTTGCGCACAGCTCCTCCAGGGCATCGAGATCCGGCCCGTTCGTGGTGGTGGGGATGGGCTCCAGGTCGAGTTGAAGGGCGTGCGCGAGCACCTTGAAACCCGGGTAGGTGAGTGCGTCGACCGCGACGACATCGCCGGCGTTGAGCACGGCCATGACGGTGATGGCCAGGCCGTGCTGGGCACCGCTGGTGATGAGGATCTGATCCGCGTCTGTGGTGATTCCCCGGCGTCCGAGGTGTCGTGCGATGGAGGCTCTGTCCTGTGGACGCCCCCGGTGTGGTTGGTAGCGCAGAAGTGAGTCGAGATCACCGGAGGTGGCCACCTCCCGCAGGGCCTGCCGAAGGAGATCGGCCTGGCCGGGCAGCGACGGGTAGTTGAAGCTGAGGTCGACCGCGTCTGTGGCGACGGCTCGCTGATCGATGCCGTGACCGGCGGGAACCGAGATGTCACGCACGAACGTGCCGCGGCCCTGTTCCCGGCTCACCAGACCCATCGCTTCCAGCTCGGCGTACACCCGAGTCGCGGTCACCACGGCGATGCCCTCACGGGCGGCGAGCCCGCGGTGGGTCGGCAGCCGCACGCCTGCGGCGAGCCGACCCGTCCGGATATCGGATGCGAGCGCGTCGACCAGCATTTTGTATCGCGAGGCTGCCATGCACCGAATTGTATCCATGACAATTCTTTGACCGTCATGCTCGCGTGTCCTTACCGTCAAGACCCACCCCACCCATGCGGAAGGACGACCGCCGTGCACATCGCCATCCTCACCTTCGAGGGCTACAACGAGCTCGACTCCCTGATCGCGCTCGGTGTGCTCAACCGCATCAAGACCGACGGCTGGCGCGTTACCATCGCCACCCCCGCCCCCGAGGTGACGTCGATGAACGGAGTGGTCATCGAACAGATGTCCACCCTTGAGGAGGCGTGCGCCGCTGACGCCGTCATCGTCGGCAGCGGCATCGCCACCCGCGAGGTCACCGAAGACCCTGCGATCATGAACATCCTGCGTGGCCTGGACCCTTCGCGCCAGCTCATCGCGGCGCAGTGCTCCGGCGCGCTCGTGCTGGCCAGGCTTGGCCTGCTCAACGGCATCCCCGCCTGCACCGACCTGACCACCAAGCCCTGGGTCGTCGCCGCCGGCGTAGAGGTCCTCAACCAGCCCTTCTACGCCAAGGACAACATCGCCACCGCCGGCGGCTGCCTCGCCTCGCACTACCTCGCCGCCTGGATCATCGCCCGCCTTGAGGGCAACGACGCCGCCGAAGGCGCGCTGCACTATGTCGCCCCGGTCGGCGAGAAGGAGGAATACATCGAGCGCGCCTGGCGCAACATCGCCCCCTACCTGCCCGCTCCCGCACCGGCGCTCGTCTGAATCATGACCCGCGGGCAGCAACCGGCCAGGAAGCCATGCCCCCGGCAGCCTGGCCGCTCGTTCGCGGCCCGCACCTACCGGACCCTCAGATGATTCATGGCACTCCCAACGTCAGGGGAGAGGCTGCAGCGGAAACGACCTGCACCCGGCGGCCCACGCCAGGTCCGGGCGGCGTGGGCGCACCGGTCGGCAGCCGACCGGGTCGAGCACGGCGAGTCGGTGTCGACCTCGACACACGTGCACCGAAACCCACCTGGCCCGGACCCGATCGGCTGCCCGGCTCGAAGAATCAGCGACCCGCCGCACGCCTTGAGGTGGGCAGAGTCCTCGCTACCGTTGAAGCCGGCAGCGCAGTGGCTGCTTGCCCGTTGCCGGCGGAGCGGTCATGCCGCTGCTCGCCCCGAGACCCGTCAAGGCAGCCAACCGGCAGCACCACCGGGGCCAGGGACAACCGAGCCGCCGCGAACACCCGGCTGCCGCCTCCAGCCAACCTCGTCAAACCTCCCCGATCTGTCGGACGGGCCCGCTACGCCCATTCCACGCCGTGCTCGGCGAGCTGCGCGAGCCGTCCCGCGGTGAGCTTGGCGCGGCGGGCCTTCTGGTTGTTCAACCACGTACCCAGGCCGACGCGGACGACCTCACTGCTTTCCTTTCCGCCGGGGCCGGCCACCACGACCTCCAACGGCTCCTTGTGCGGGCGCGGGACCCGGACGTGGCCCTCCCGCTCGACGAACGTGGCGAGCGCGGTCAGGCCCTGCTGGAAGCGGTCCGCACGGGAGACCTTGGGCTTCGCCTCCGCCGCAGCCTTCGCGGCCACCAACTCCTCATCGACTCGATACCGATCGCCGCCAGCAGATCCTGCCAATCCGCCCCCAGGCCGGGCCGGCCGGCCCGCTGCGCCACGACCCAGGGCCGAGCCGCTCGCCCTCGAACACCGTCTCCTCGGGCAACTGCGCCCGGTCCACCAGGCGGTCGGTCTCCAGCCACCACGCCCTGGCCCACGCTGCAGGTGCGCTGCCAGACGATCGGCCAGGTCGGGCACCAGAACGGGTCGATCCCCTCCAGCGCCCTCTGCCGCTCCGGCGCGAGCGCGTGTAGCCGCCCGTTCATTCTGAGCAGCGGGACGGCGGTGAACTGCGACTTCGCAGTTCCAGAGGCGCGCTGGATGTGAGGGATGCGCAGATTCCTGGTGAGCCGCGCAGTTCCATCGGTCCGGCCGTGAGCTCTCCACCTGGGTATCGGCCGGTGGCGGTGTGCGCTGCGCACTGTCGGCGGGCTGTGTGCGGTTCGATCGGGCGCCCACAGGAGGGCGGGCAGTTCCTCCCGCGGCTCGTCGGCCGTCTGTGGGACGTCGAGGGCCGTGGCCGGCCGGGAGCTGGCGAGTCGTCCGTGACCGGTACCGAAATCCTCATGTCGGAAACGGTCAGGAATCCGGCGGATCCGCCACTGACTAGGGCCCCCGGCCACTCATACGGTGATCACATCGCACAGCGGCACCACACCGCACCCACCACACACGTCGAGGAACACGCCATGACCAATGCCCTTGTCCCCGAGACCACCCGCATCGGCCTGCTCGCCCGTATCGAGGCCAAGCCGGACTGCGTCCGCGACGTCGAGGAACTGCTCACCGGAGCCCTCGCCCTGGCCCGGGAGGAGGCCGGCACCACCCTCTGGTTCGCGCTGCGTCTGGGCCCGACCACGTTCGGCATCTTCGACGCCTTCGGCGCCGAGGAGGACCGCACCGCCCACCTGCAGGGCAGGATCGCGGCGGCGCTCATGGAGCACGCCCCCGAGCTGCTCGCCGAGGCCCCCGAGATCCTGCCCGTCGAGGTCCTGGCCGCGAAGCTCCCGTAGCCCGCCCGGCCGTCAACTTGACGGCGGACGGCTGCTGCCGACCGCTGTGCTTCCATCTCACGCCCGGGCCAGGCCAGGGACACGCCCGCCTTCGATCGCGTCATGGCCGTCCTTCGCCTGCCCGGGCACATCGGTCGGCCCCGAACCCGGCCCGCTGCGGTCCTCGCGGACCGGGTGCTCCCGGCCGAACATACTGATCAACTCAGGGGCCGTCAGTCCACCACCGCAGTGGCGGATACGGCACATCCCTTACCGTTTCCGCCATGAAGATCTCAGTACTGGTCGCCGACGGAGCCTTCGACTCCGGCCTCGCCGCAGTGCTCGACGTCCTACAGACCGCCAACGAACTGCGGGACGAGCTGCCGAAGCCACCGCCACCCTGGCAGGTGACGTGCATCAACCCGCACGGCCCCGTCCGCACGGCCGCCGGCCACCTGGTGCAGGCCGTATCCCCCGCAGCCGCCGAGGCACCCGACGTCCTGGTCGTGCCCGGCGCCGGGCCGAAGCAGCCGGATCCACTCGTGCAGTGGATGGACTCGCCCGCCCAGCAGGCCGTGCGCGACGTGGTGCGTCAGGCGCGGGCCGACGGTGTGCCACTGGCCGCCGCCTGCACGGGCACCTTCGTCCTCGCCGAGAGCGGCGTACTGGACGGGCTGCCCGCCACCACCAGCTGGTGGCTGGCCCCCGCCTTCCGGCAGCGCTACCCCCAAGTGGCCCTGGACGACAGCCACCTGCTGACCCACGCACCGGGCATCACCACCGCCGGGGCGGCGATGGCCCACCTCGACCTCGCCCTCTCCCTGGTCAGGGACGGCAGCCCCGCACTGGCCGAGCTGACGGCACGCTACCTGGTGATCGACACACGCCCGAACCAGGCCGCATACGCCGTCCCCAGCCACCTCGCCCGCACCGACCCGATGGTCAGCGCCTTCGAACGCTGGGTACGCGAGCACCTCGACCAACCCCTGCGGATCACCGACGCCGCCCGGGCCGTCGGCGCCAGCGAACGCACCCTGCAGCGTGCCGTCGACCGCGTACTGGGCACGTCACCACTGAAGTTCGCCCAGTCCATCCGCCTCGAACAAGCAGCCCACCTGCTGCGCACCACCGACCTGCCGACGGACGCGGTGGCCCGACGCGTGGGATACGAGAACGCCACCACGCTCGCCACCCTGCTGCGCGAACGACTGGGAATGACACCCGGTCAGCTCCGCTGTTAAAGCTTCAAACAAGCGCGGCAGGCCACGTCGGCGCCCCGACGTGATCCTTGCGGATCGCGGCTACAACAGGACAAGTACCGCCACCAGCGGCGGCAAAGAAGGCGGCGGCGAAGAGCACGACGGCGAAGAGCACGACGGCGAAGGCGACAAGGAAGCGGACGGCGGTGACGGGGCGCCGAGAAGGAGGAACCGACGAGCGCTCAGCCGATCCACGGCCCCGAGCTGATCCCGCGGCCGGCCCAGACACCCTTGGCCCTGTGCGAGGTCGTGGCGGCCCTGCTCCCGCACCGGCTGGCTGAGATGACCGCGGACCAGGCGCGCGCCATGACCGAGGCGGTGGAGCGCAGAGCCTCAAGCCCCTGCTGCGCTTCACCGTGAAGTGGGCCGTAGACATCGAGATCGCGCGCCACCCGGAAACGCTCGCCGAGCTGCACCGCGCCGAACGCCTCGCCCATCACGCCCAGACCCCGGAAGAGCGCCGGCAACAGGCCGCCTCGCCGGCGCCATCGTGAACGCCGCCGCCGAGGCGGTCCGCG
Source organism: Kitasatospora sp. NPDC051914 (assembly GCF_040680995.1). Lineage (NCBI taxonomy): Bacteria > Bacillati > Actinomycetota > Actinomycetes > Kitasatosporales > Streptomycetaceae > Kitasatospora > Kitasatospora sp. NPDC051914. The sequence goes on along the minus strand of NZ_JBFAXX010000087.1, from coordinate 16,543 downwards.
GGTGACCTGGCGCCGGGAGTACAACCCCGACGAACACACCGTCGCCGCCGGGGCGCCGCCCGCCTTCATCGCTCAGGTCAAGACGAAAGCCGACGAGATCGTCCGTGCCGCCGCGGCACTCTACCTGGACGGCACCACCTACCAGGGGCCCGGCGAGGGTGGTGCCGGGGAACGGCCGGCAGCCGCCTTCGCCCGTCGGGCGCACGTTCGTGCAGCGAGGGTGCCGCGGAGCTCGGCGCCCTCGCTGCACGTCGGGCCGGAGGGGTCAGTCGAGGACCGCGGTGGCCTCGATCTCGATCAGGTGCTCGGGGACGTCCAGTGCGGCCACGCCCACCAGGGTGGCCGGCGGCGCCGGGGTGACGCCGAGTTTCGAGGCGGCCCGGGAGATTCCGTCCAGGAGCAGGGGCATCTTGTCGGGGGTCCAGCCGACGACGTAGACGGTCAGTTTCGCCACGTCGTCGAAGGATCCGCCGGCCCCGGCCAGGGCGGTGGCGACGTTGAGGTAGCACTGCTCGGCCTGGGCGGCCAGATCGCCCTCGCCGACCGTGACTCCTTCTTCGTCCCAGGCGACCTGCCCGGCGACGAAAACCATCCGCGAACCGGATGCGATTGCCACCTGTCGGTAGACATCGATCGCGGGCAATCCGTCGGGGTTCACCAGGGTGATGGCCATGCTGCCTGCCTCCTCATACTCTCTTGCAGTTACTGAGAAACCGTAGGAGAGTGACCGCTGACGTGGAAGAACGCACTTTTCGGTGACTGGGGAACCTCATGGTGACCAAGCAGCTCAAGGGCTCGGCCAAGGACGAAGCGGATGTGACGCGGGCGGACTCCCTGGCCCGGGAGATCTTCTCGGACATCGCCAACAAGTGGGCCCTGTTGATCATCGAAGCGGTCGGCGACCGCACGCTGCGCTTCACCGAACTGCGCAACGAGATCGAGGGCATCAGCCACAAGATGCTCACCCACAACCTGCGCCTGCTGGAGCGCAACGGCCTGGTCGAACGGACCGTGCACCCCGTCGTGCCGCCGCGCGTCGAGTACACCCTCACGCAGCCGGGCCGGGCTCTGCGGTCAACGGTCGACGCCATGTGCGACTGGACCCACCGCTACCTCGGCGCCATCGAGACGGCCCGTCGCAGCTTCGACTCGGCCTGACAGGGCTGTGCTCCGGCGGGGCCACCATCTTCAGGAGGGCCCAGCCCGACGAGCGCAGCAGACCGCGGTGGCGTTCGGGGGTCGGAGACGCTCTGGCATGGCGGAGTTGACGGCACCGTCGTGAACGTCAACATCCCCAATCTCCCGCTCGCCGAAGTGAGGGGCGTCCGGCACGCCGACCTCGCCCCGTTCGGCACCGTGCAGACCACCGTCAGCGAGCGCGGCCGCGGCTACAGGGCCGCCATCCTCACCGAAACCGACCCCACCCCGGCCACGACGGCGACGCCGCCCTACTGGCCGGCGGCTGGACCACCCTCGGCCTCCGGCACCCGCTGTCCACCACCCTGCCCCGGCCACCTTCAGAAGGCCCTCGACGGCCTACCGGCCCTCTTCGCCCACTGGCCCGCGGACCGGGGGCGCATCGTCGACGTCGATGAGGCGGTGGACGGGGTGTCCCCGCACCTGCTGGTCCGACCGGGCGTGCGGTACCGAGCTCTGTCCGCGCTCGCGTCGTTCCCGCCGGCCGGACGCCTCGCCGCTTTCGCCCAGCCCTGCCGCCGGCCGCCTCGTGGACGGCCCGACACGGGACGAACGACGGCTGCGGGACGGCAGGGTGGGGCACTCTTGGCTCACAGGACGGTGGAGAGGAGGCGCGGCCCATGGACGATGGCTTCTTCGAACCCGGCGGCGTGTACCGGCACGACCGCGGCGGGGCGCCCTGTGGGTTCGACGTGTTCTTCGTTGCCCATGTCGGCCGGGCACCCGCCGGCTTCGAGGACTGCCCCGGCACGGGCGAGACCGCTTTCGGCTGGCGCCGTACCGTGACCGGCCCGGACGGTGCGGGACGAGGGCTCGGCCCCTACGTCTGCCACGACGCCGTCGGCTGGCAGCCCGTCCCCGACGAGGAGCTCGGCCCGCTGCTCGGTAGCACGATCCCCGACCTCGCCTGGCCCGCCCCGGGCAGGCGCAGACCCCAGCCGCCACAATGAGTCACCGGCCTAACCTTACGGGGCCGACTGGCCGCAGCACTGCCGTCCGGGACAGGGATTCACGAACCGTCCTGCCGGGTAGCCATCCTGCCCCGGAACGGCTGGTCGAGCAGTGCCCGGCCGCCCGCGCGGTGCCGGGGCGCGTCCCCACCGCGCCCTGGCACACACCTGGCCGCCTCAGGTCGCCCACCGCGGCGCGACGACCACCGACTCCAATGTGTGGGGCGGCAGATCGGGCCACACGTACACCTTCACGCCGAAGGCCGACAGGACGCGTCGTCCGGGCCGGGTGAAGCGACGGAGTCCGTGGGCCTGTGTGAGTCCCTGCTGCTGTCGTTCCGGCTGTATCCGGCTCTCTGCCGGTGGGGTGTGGCATGCCATCGGGTCCGCGAGCGTCGGGCTGTGCCGCCTGGACGGTGCGCCTTCGGGTCCTGGCGGTGTTGCTGCGGGATCGGGCGTTTCAGGGGAGCGTCAAGCTGTTGTCCGGGGTCAGGCCGCTGAGCTTGTCGGGGTTGACCTGGAAGCGCAGGTTCTGGAGGCGGCCGTCGGCCAGATCGAAGGAGAGGGCGCCGATGGTGTGCCCGTCGAGGGTGGCCAGGATGCCGAGTTCTCCGTTGATGACGGCCGGTTCCATGGTCAGGGCGGCCAGTTCGGGTTTGGCCAGGAAGCCCAGGAGCCAGCGCGCGACGTGGTCGGTGCCGTGGAGCGGGCGACGGGCTGCGGTGATCCTGCCGCCGCCGTCGGACCAGGCGGTGACGTCGGGGGCGAGCAGTTCCATCATGGCGTTCAGGTCGCCGCCCGAGCAGGCCTGAAGGAACCGGGCGGTGATCTGTCGGCGCCGGTCGGGGTCGGCGTCGAAACGGGGGCGGCGGGCCTGGACGTGTGAGCGGGCGCGGTGGGCGATCTGGCGGACCGTCGGCTCGGGGCGCTCCAGGGTTTCGGCGATCTCGGCGTGTGAGTAGCCGAAGACCTCGCGGAGCAGGAAGACGGCGCGCTCGACGGGGCTGAGGGTTTCCAGCACGACCAGCATGGCGGTGGAGACGGAGTCGGCCAATTCGGCCTCCGAGGCGATGTCCGGGGATGTCAGCAGGGGCTCGGGCAGCCACGGGCCGACGTAGCTCTCGCGGGTGGCCCGCGCGCAGGTGAGGCGGTTCAGGGAGAGGTTGGTGACCGTGCGCACGAGGTAGGCCTTGGGGTGGCGGATCGCGTCGCGGTCCGCGGTGCTCCAGCTCAGCCAGGTGTCCTGGAGGACGTCCTCGGCGTCGGTGACGCTGCCCAGCATGCGGTAGGCGGTGGCGAACAGCAGCCTGCGGTGTTCGAGGTACGGGTCCTGCCCGGCACCGGCGTCGATCACCGGATCATGCTGCCAGCGCCGTGACCGGGGCGGCAAGGTGTCGGCCACGGCCGCGGGAGCCGGTATGCCCGTCATGCCGCGGGCCTGCGGGTGGCGCGGCCGCCCTTGGAGACGATGGTGGTGACGTTCATGCGCTTGCTGAACCGGTATGTCATGAGGGGGCTGGCGCTGACCAGCTCCTTGTACACGACGGCGCCGCGCCCGGTGAGGCACTGGCGGCGGGGGGTGTCGTCGGCCCTGGTGAATTGGATGACGGCGTCGCGGCGGCCGAGGCTGACCGGCTGGTGGTAGTAGCCGAAGCGGAAAGGCTTGACGGCCTTGCCGCGCACGAGCTTCGCGATGGTGTCGGCGGTGTACTGGGCGGTGGGCAGGCCGCTCTGGCAGGTGCCGTGGAGCTGCCCGAAGGCCAGGCGCACGGCGGCGGCGTCGCCGATGGCGTGGATCTGAGGATGGGACACCGACCGCAGGGTGGCATCGACCAGGATCAGGCCGCGTTCGTCGGTGGCGATCTTGGCGTTGGCGGCGAGCGGCGACACCTTGACGCCGGCGGTCCACAGACAGGCATCCGAGCGGATGATCCGGCCGTCGGCCAGCCGGGCTGCGGGCTTCTGGTCCTGGTCGGCGGCCGGTGTACTGCTCGCGGTCGTGCTCGTCGAGGGCGTACCGGCGCCGCCGCGCCGAGGGGCAGCAGAGGGCGGTGGCAGATGCCCTCATCGCCTCGCGCGTCGAAATCCCGGACGGCGCCGACGCCGGCATCCGGGAACTGCTCGACCTCGCCGCCGGCGTGCAGCGCAGCGCGGCCCGCTTCCTGCAGAACCTCGAGGAATCCCGCTGGGGCGGGATGGACCCGCGCGGTACCCAGGTGCTGGAACTGCTCGAGCGCAGCGTCGAAGCCGCCACCCGGCGCCTGCTGCGCATGGCTCACGCCCTGCGCTACGAGATGCTCGCCGACCGCCGGGCCGAGTGTGCCGCCGCTGCGCAGGCCGCTGCCGAGGATTCGGCGCGCGTCGAATCAATCGACCCTGTTGGCGGCGACGCCCCGACCGCACCTGACCTTGTTTCCCCGCGCGTTGAAACCCCGGCGGTGCCGGTGCAGCGACGCCCGCTGCACCACCACCCCGCCGACGTGCCACCGCAGACCGAGCCGGACGCCGCTGCGCCGGACACTGCCGCCGGTTCGGGGGGCCGACGGGGCGCCGCGGCGTCTGGCACTCGCGGCGGAGCGCACCTCGCTGTCGCCGCACGGCCGGGGCCTGGGTGATCCGACCGGCACGTGGAGCGCCGCGAACGGCACCCTGCTCCTCGACGGCTGGGAGAGCGATCCGACCGTGTTCGCCATCCGCCGGCCCGACGGCCCCGTCGGCGGCTGGGTCGCCGCCGTCGGCGACAACTGGGGCTCCTACATCGACGGCCGCCTCGTCATCGACGCCACCGACGGCCAGCCCTGGCTCTCCCGCCACGCCCGCTACGCCGTCTCGCTGCTGCAGATGGCGCTCGGCCAGGACCTCGCCTGAGCCGACCCGATCGGCACCGCGAAGAAGAAGCTCCCCGGCGGAGAACGCGCCGTCGTGGATGCGCAGGGCCAGCCGGTCGCGGTACTTCGGGCGCTCATTGGATGCGCTGATCGCTTGAGCTCGCCATCGTTTGACGACAGGCCCGGCGGAGTACGGTCAGTTGCCCGACGGCTGGCCGTACAGCAGCGTCGGGTCACCGGCGAGGGCGGACTTGACGAAGCGGCTGGGGTCGTCGACCAGCACCTCGATGGCTCCTGCCTGTACGCCCTCCAGGGCGGCGCGTGCGACGTCCGCGGGGTCGATCTTGGGTGCGTCGCGTCCCGCCATCATGTCGGTGTCCGCAGCCCCCAGGTGCACGCCTTGGACGAGGGTCTTCTGGCCGGCGAGTTCGACGCGTACGCCGTTGGTCATGTTCCATTCCGCGGCCTTGGCCACCGAGTACGAGCCCGACCCTTCGGCGGTGGCCACCCACGAGAGTACGGAGAGGATGTTGACGATCGCGCCCCCGCCGTTGGAGGCCAGGGCCGGGGCGAAGGCGCGGATGACTCGCAGGGTGCCGAAGAGGTGTGTCTCCAGGTCCTGCCGGACCATGTCCAGGTCGTTGGTCAGGAGGTTTGCGCCGGTGGCGATACCGGCGTTGTTGACCAGCAGCGTGACGTCCTGCGCCGTTGCGGCCGCCGCTGAGATCGACTCCTCGTCCAGCAGGTCCAGGTACAGCGGCGTGATGCGCGGGTCCAGGATGCCGATCGACTCCGGGCGGCGAGCGGTCGCGTAGACCTTCGCGGCTCCGCGCTCCAGCAGCTGTTCGACGAAGTGCCGACCGATCCCTCGGTTGGCCCCGGTCACGAGTGCGGTGGAACCGGCTATGTCCATGGTCGTTCCCTTTCTCGGGCGGGCGTGCGGTCCGACCCGCTCCGTGTCGCCTACGCTAGAACTTGACGTCGACGTGAAGTGCAAGTCGACGGGCGGCGACAGCACGAGCAGAAGGAGTCGCGATGCGTATCGGCGAAGTGGCCGATCGGGCCGGAGTAAGCACGCGGGCCCTGCGCTACTACGAGGAGCAGCTCCTGCTCAGTCCCCAGCGCACGTCCGGCGGCCAGCGCTTCTACCCCGAGGCGGCCGTCGACCGGGTGAAGCTCATCCAGGAGCTCTACGGCGCCGGCCTCGGCAGCCGCCTGATCGCCGCACTCCTGCCCGCCATCGACGCCCGCTCGGTGGGCCCCGAGCTACTGGACCGCCTGCTCCACGAGCGCGCCCGCATCGATGCGAAGACCGCCGAGCTGCAGGCCGCGAGCCGAAGGCTCAATGTACTGATCGAACTCGCCACGAACCCGCACCCTGACACCGAATCGTGCCCGGCCTCACTCGACCCGGACCCGAGCGGGGCGCGGCAGGACGAAACGCCCACCAGAGGTGCCGGCAACAACGCGGAACTGTCTCCCTTCCGCGATGACCCGGCATACAGCACTTCATCGCGCCGCGTGCGCCCTGGGAGCGGACCGCGACCGCCACGAGGCGGCTGACGAAGGTCGGTGGCGCGCAAGCTGATCAGCGCCCTGGTCGGGGCCCGACCCTCGGTCCCGCCCGCCATCGTCGTCCTTGCCGTCAGTGTGCGGTCTTGTCGAAAGCGGGCGCCTACTACTGGCCGGGAGCCCCCGCAGGCTAGACGAGTAGATCCGAAGTTCTGCCCCGCAAAAGGGGCGGGGGTGTCCAAGATCAGTTTGTGACGACCGACCTGAACACCCTCTTGACCGCACTCTACGTGAAGATCGACGACGAGATCGGAGGAACGCGACGACTCGGTCGGGTGATCCTCTGGTCGGCTGGGCATGGAAGTGGGGCCTCCCGCACAACTCGGGTGCCAGGACACTGCGGGGCCGGTCCCGCGTCGACACAACGGTTCGAGCATGCCTACCGAGGGACAGACAGACACCTGACCTGGGAAAACTTGGCCCTACCTTCGGATCGGGAATCGCTTCTGACAGCCTGCTCAGCCGAGCTGCCCGGTCGGCCGCATGGTGATGTGGTTGATGTCCACGCCCGCAGGCTGGTTGAGGGCGAAGACGACCGTGTTCGCGATCTGCTCGGCGGTCAGCGCCGTCTCGGGGCTGCCGCCGCGCTCGTCCCAGAACGGGGTGTCCACCACCCCGGGAGCGACGACGGTCACGCCCACCCCGTCCTGGCCGACCAGCAGCCGGGTGTTCTCGGCCAGCGCGTGCACGGCCCATTTGGTGACCGAGTACAGGTTGCCGGGCGTGTGGCGCACTCCCGCGACCGAACCCATCAGCACGATCCGGCCCTTGGACTCCCTGAGCTGCGGCAGGGTCTCCCGCACCAGCAGCGCCGGGCCCAGGACGTTGGTGAGGACCATGGCCCGCATGTCCTCGGGGGCGTGGCTCTCCAGATTCCCGGGCAGTGAGAACCCTGCGTTGGCAATGACGTTGTCCAGCCGGCCCCAGGTGTCCACCACGTGGCGCACGGCGGCGGCGACGTCGTGCTCGTCGCTGGTGTCCCCGGTGATCGTCAGCAGCCGCTCGCCCGCTCCGGCCGTGGCGGCGAAGGCGGCCAGCTTGTCCGCGTCCCGTCCGGTGACAGCCACCCGGTGGCCCTCCTTGAGCAGGGCTCGGGCGGTGGCGGCACCAATGCCGGTCGAGCCCCCGGTGATCAGCGTGACGGGTCCCATCGGACGGCCTCCTCGGCGATGCGGTCGGGGCACGGCCTTACCGACTGTCCCCAAAACGCCTGCACTATAGCCCGGACTCCACCACCGAGGCCTGCTCCACCGCCCACAGCGCCACCTCCCACGGGTACGCCGCCCGATCGCTTTCCTTCGGCGCCTTCGGCACGAACTCGCCTTCCCCGTACAGCACCCGCACGCCAGCCCCGCGCAGTGTCTCGACGCTTCTCCCAGGGGCTGATGTCGTTCCGATCTTGAGTGGTGTCGGTCGAACGGGAGTCTCGATCGGGTGAGTCCGGCGGCCGCCGCGCATGAAAGCAGGGCCTCTCGGTAGCTCGAAGGGTGTCTACGCCAAAGAGCGGTCCAGGAGGCCCTGTTGTCGCAGTTCTACGGCATCGCGTGGGCGGGGTCCACTTCGGTCACTCTCGCGTGTGACTGCCTGGCACACCGGTTCGGGAATGCCGCCGACCACGGGATCCGTGCGCGCCGCTACCCGACGGACATGTCCGACGCGGAGCGGGCGGTGGTGCGGCCGCTGCTGCCGGTGCCGGGCCGGCTGCGCGGGCGGGGCGGGCAGCCGGAGGCGCACTGCCACCGAGCGATGCTGGACGCGATCCGCTACCTGGTCGACAACGGAACGAAGTGGCGGGCGATGCCATACGACTTCCCGCCGTGGGGCCGGGTCTACGCGTTCTTCCGCCGCCGGCGCGACCGCGGCCTGGTCAAGGAGTTCCACGACCGGCTCCGCCGCAAGGTCCGTGAGCAGGCCGGGCGGGATCCGGAGCCGAGCGCGGGCGTGATCGACTCCCAGTCGGTCAAGGCGGACGCCGTCGTCGGCGCCGACAGCCGCGGCTTCGACGGCGGCAAGCTGATCAACGGCCGCAAGCGGCACGTCGTGGTCGACACCCTCGGCCTGCTGCTCGCCGTGCTGGTCACTCCGCCGACACCGGAGACCGCGCCGCCGCGCAGGTTCTGCTCGCCCAGGCCGCGGCCGCGCACCACCGGCTGGCCCTGGTCTGGGCCGACGTGTCGACGGTCACGTAATTCCCCAGGTGGTGGCCGTAGCTGCAGCCGGGCCCCGCTCGTGATGCGGAGCCCGACGGTTGGGTCTGTCGTCCAGCTGCGGTTCGGGTATCCCGATGGAGCGGCGTAGTCCTGTGCCTGTCGGCAGTCTGTCGGGAAGTTGCCTGGCTTCGAATCCGATTGCCACTTCACGGCTGGCCGCGCATTCTGCTGGGATGCGCTTCTCCATCAACATCCCCAACTTCGGCGACTTCGCCGACCCCCGTAACGTCGCGACCGTTGCGGTTGCCGCCGAACAGGCCGGCTGGGACGGGCTCTTCGTCTGGGACCACGTACTGCACCGCCAGCACCAGGGGCGTCCCTTCGGGGACCCCTGGATGCTGCTGACCGCGGCCGCGCTGGCGACCTCCCGGATCCGGCTGGGCACCCTACTGACGCCGGTCCCTCGTTACCGTCCGCAGCAACTCGCCCGCCAGGTGGCCACTCTGGACCATCTCAGCGGCGGCCGTGTGATCTTCGCCGCGGGCCTGGGCGGTCCGATCGAGGACGAATACCGCAGCTTCGGCGACGCCGCCGAGCCGCGCCTGCTCGCCGAGCGGCTGGACGAGGGACTGGAACTGCTGGGGCGCTTCTGGTCCGGCGAGCCGGTGGACCACCACGGCCGGCACTACGAGGTCCGGGACGTGACGCTGGTGCCCGCCACTGTGCAGCGGCCGGGTCCGCCGGTGTGGATCGGCGGGTTCTGGCCGCGTCGTGCACCCATGCGGCGGGCAGCGCGATGGGACGGCGCGGTGCCGCTGTTCGAGACGGCCCGGCATGGCCATGTGCCGGATGCGGCGGAGGTGCGGGAGCTGGTCGGTTATGTGCGCAAGCAGCGTTCTGCCGGGGCCGAACGCCCCTTCGAGTTCGTACTCGGCGGTGCCACGCCCCCGGACGCGGTCAAGGCCAAGGACGTGATCGGTCCGCTGCACGACGCCGGCGCCACCTGGTGGGACGAGCGGCAGATCCAGACCGGCCCCGACCTGGATCGTCTGTCCCCGGTGCTCCGCCGCATTGAGGCGGGGCCGCCGGTGCTCTGATCAGCCGGTCGAGGGTGCGCCGGGCTTGTCTGTAGGTCCCTTCGGGCGCTTGTTGGGGCGGTAACTGGGGCCGTTCATGATGACCTGGTGGCTGGTGTTGATCAGCCGGTCCAGGAGCGACTCGGCGACGACGGGATCGGGGAAGAGCGGATACCAGTCGCTGGGAGCCCGGTTGCTGGTGATGACCAGCGACCGGCCCTGCCGCTCGCTGACCAGCTCGTAGAGGTCGTCGGCCTGGGCCGCGGTGAGCTGGCGCATCGCGAAGTCGTCGAGGATGAGGACGTCGGGGCGGACCAGCTCGCGGATCCGCTTGTCCCAGGTGCGGTGCGCGTGGCCGCCGACCAGCTCGGCCAGGACACGGCTGGTCTTGGCGAAGCGGACATTCGCACTCTGCCGGACGGCCAGGTGCCCGAGTGCCTGGGCCACGTGTGTCTTCCCGACCCCGACCGGGCCGAACAGAATTACGGACTCGCCGGCGTGCAGCCAGCGCAGGGCGGCCAGGTCGCGGATCTGGGCCGCGGGGAGCTTCGGGGACGCGGTGAAGTCGAACTCCTCCAGGGTGACCTGCTGCTCGAACTTCGCTTTGTGCAGGCGCCGTTGGAAGGCGACGGTCTCGCGGCGAGTGATCTCGTCCTGGCAGAGGACCTGGAGGAAGTCCAGGTGGCCGAGCTCGCCGCCGTGGGCCTGGGCCAGGCGGGCATCCAGGGTCTCCAGCATCCCGGAAAGCCGGAGCGCCTTCAGCGACTCGCGCAGGGCGGTGTCCATCACGCTCATCGAGCGGCCTCCTCGGCGTCGTCGCAACCCTGGTCACCGTGGAGTTCGTCCGCGGTCTGGGTGGGGATCGCGGCGGCGAACAGGCCCTCGGGGCTGTGGAGGAAGGCCGCGGCCCCGGCGTCGCCGGTCTCCGGCTCGGGATCGGTCTCGGTGCCGGCGATCAGGATGCCCTTGATGGTGCGGTGGGACGGGTCGCCGACCGTGATGGCCTTGGTGCAGGCGGCCCCCAACCTGGTGTCGCCGTACTTCTTCCGCAAGCCGAGGATCCCCTGGGCGGCGCGGAGCCGGTAGAGCGCGTTGACCTCCAGCAACTGGTCGACCACCTCCCGGCAGGCATCGCCGACCTCGGACGCCTGGGTGCGGCACCAGATCGGCGTCTTCATCTGGAACGCGATCTTCTCCGGTGGGTAGTCGCCTCGGTCTGTGCGTTTGCCCTGGTCAAGGGCGGCGTGGGTCTTGACCAGTTCGCCCTCGTGGAAGACCTGGACCATGGTCGCGGTGGAGCGGACGTCCACGCGCCGGCCGATCAGCTTCCACGGCACCGAGTAGAGGGTGCGGCCGACCTTGATGTGGATGTCAGGGCCGACCGTGGCGGTGGACCAGCTGGCCAGCACGAACGGCTTGTCCGGCAATGGCGGCAGGGCCTTGGCCTCGACGGCCTCGAACACCGCCGCCGGTGCGGCTCCGTCCAGCGGCCGGCCGCAGCGGGCCGGCGCCAAGAAGACGGTGCAGGACCGGGCCGCCGCATCGCTGTTGGCGGTGATCGCGGAGATGCCTGATCCGGGGGTGAGGAGGACGAGCGGCTCGAGGGGCTGCCGAAAGCGCTGCGTCGCCCTGCCGGGGAACAACCCGCTGGCGGTTTTGAACGGAGTCACGGTGTCGGGGCTGGCCTCCGCCCCGGTGTATGACTTCGACACCTTGCAGGGGATGCATCGTTGCCGGGCGCGGGTGCTGATGGACGGCCGGATGGTGGAGGCCATCGGGCGCGCGAGCACGCAGCAGGACGCGAAGACCACGGCGGTCAGGCGCCTGCTTGCCGCGTACCTCGCCCCCGAGCCGGCGGCACCTGTCCTTGCGGCCGGATCGGTGCCGGCCCCCGGGCCGAGGTTTCGTCGACGGAGCCCGACTGAGTGAGCGCACCCGACGCCGTCGGCTGGGCTCTGGACTCCGGGTGCGCGCGCTGCTGTTCGACCCTTCCCCCCCGGCCGGTTGCTGATCTACCGCCCTGACGGCACCCTGGTGCACACCGGTGCACCGCCCGCCGGGCTGGAGCCCGCCGCTGCCGACGTCGTCCTCCTCGGACCGGCCGGCAAGATGCGGCGGACCACTGTGCAGGGGTGGGCCGCTCCGCTGGACCTGCTGCTGCCGTTCCTGATTGCCCCGTCCCCGTCCGCGAACCCGACGGCGACGGGCTGGAGCGCCGTGGCGCACCGCGGACGGCCGCTGGTTCCCTTTCACAGCCGGCCTGACCGGCTGGTGGCAGCCTGTGCCCGGTCCATCGCACGATCCCGTCGCTGCGTACCGTTCCGGTTGCACCGCGGTATATGGGTGCTCGCGGGTCGCACTCCTGACGGGGACCGCCAACTGCATTCCGCGGGGGGCAGTTTGGATGTTGGAGTGCATTTGAAGTCAACTGGTCCAGACCTCCGTTGCCGGATTTCGCCGCAGCGCTACGCGGGTGATACGCGCTCTTCCTAGGGTGGTCCGGAAAGGCGCGGCTCCGCCCGGCCGAGGTCGCATTCCCGACCGGCCGGGCAAGGCCGCCACGGCCGCCACAGCGCCGACAACCGCCGCCGCGCCCACTCGCGGCGCGACGGCCTCCCGGAAGGACCCTCGTGACACCCAGCAAGACCATTGGCTCCCCGGCCCCGGGGCGTCTCCTGCGCGCCGCCCTGGTGGGGACGGCGATCGCCGGTGCGCTCGGCCTGACCGCCACCACCGCCTCGGCCGACGCCTCGGTCGCCAACTTCACTCTGGCCCAGCGCGACTGGACGCCCGGCAGCCACGCATCGGCGGACAACGGCATGTCGGAGCTGACCTTCCAGGCCGACGGCAACCTGGTGCTCTACAAGTACACCGGAGCCGACGCGTACCCGGTCTGGGCCTCGGGCACCAAGGGCAAGGGCGTCGTCCGGGTGGACTGGTCGAAGTCCGGCTACGTGAAGCTGTTCAACGCCTCCGGCGGCATCGTCTGCACGCTGGGCGCCCTCAACCCGGCGCCCGGCGGGCACGCCAAGCTCAAGGACGACGGCAACCTCGTCTTCTACAACACCAGCGGCAAGGCCACCTGGTCCACCGGTACCTCCGGTTCGACGCGGGGCAACCTCAACTACTGCTACACCTGAGCCGCCCCACCGCCGTACAACGGGCGCTGCCCCGGGACACCTGTCGTCCCGGGGCAGCGCCCACTGCGTTCGGTCGCCGCGTCCGCCCCGCCGCCTCCGGCTGCTGCATCGGGCCGCAGGGGCATCGGGCGGAGCGGAGCGCCGAAGCCCCGCCATCGGGCCGGATCGCTGTGGGGCGGGATCCGGGCCCGGTGGCGGGGCCGCCGTCGGGTCGGTCGGCGCCGGTCAGCCGCAGTGGCTCCAGGGGCTCTCGTACGCGCTCTGGTCGAAGTCGCTGAAGAAGCCGCCCCACTTGACGCACGTGCCCGCGGCGTAGGCGTAGACCGGGCCCGCGTAGGACTTGTAGTAGCCGGTGTCGGACTTCATGGGGCTGCCCTGGACGGTGAGGTCGGCCGACATGTGCACCGGGTCGCCCCCGTTCCCGCGGATGGTGACCACGCAGTTGTAGCCGTTGGAGCTGTTGTAGGTCAGGTAGACCCACACGGTGCGGTTGATGAGCTGCTGGGAGTCGACGACCTTGTAGCCAGGGCCGCAGACCTCCGTCGGCGAGGCGGTGAGAGCCGAGGCCTCCGGTGCGGTCATCACGGTGGCGGCTCCCGCCATCGCGAGGGCGCCGAGGACCGAGAAAAGCTTCTTGCGCATGGGAAACGTCCTTTCTTGCGCCGAACGTCCAGTGTTCGACGCGCTGGTAACTGGAGATCTGTCGGGCGCCGGCCGGCCTGATGGGGGCGGCCGGCCGGAGCCCGGTGCGGGAACCCGGGGGAGTGCCCGAGGCCCGTGGAAGGGGGCAGGACGCGGGGCTCAGCAGCCCCGGGTACCGCTCGACACGGAGTACTCGTGGCCGGCCCAGTTGATGTAGCCGTAGGCGTAGACGCAGTAGTTCGCCGTGCCGGTCACGCCGACCGACCCGGCGTTGCACGCGTACGACCCCTTGTCGATGCGCGAGGTGGCGTCGACGGTGCAGCCGCCGCCGCCCGTGCCGGACTTCTGCAGGCACCGGTGGATCTCGACGCTGGTCGTCGCGGAGACGCCGTAGGACGCACCGCGGTGGTAGAAGCAGGCGCTGTTCGTACCGCCGTTGCTGCTGTTGTGGTAGATGACCAACTCGCCGATGGCACTGCCGTTGTGCGAGACGGTCCGGTCGTACGTGATGGTGCCGGAGCAGGAGGTGGCGGCCTGTGCGGCGGAGGACGTGAACAGGCCGACACCGGCGAGCAGCGCCACACTGGCGAACACTGCGAGGACTCGGCGGAGGACGTGCATGGAGAACCTGTCTGAGGTGGATCATCGATGATCGATCGAACGCCGACCATGCTGGTGCAGCCGCGTAGCGCCGCCGTATCGCACGCACGAGGGCCCTGCACCGTCAGCCGGTGCACCTGCCCGAGGAGGAACCCGGCCACCGCCACCTCTCCCACCTGTACGGCCTCTGTCCGGGCAGTGCCGTCGACCCGCTCACCGACGACACCCTGCTCGCCCCGGCCCGCCGCGCGCTGGACCGCCGGCTGGAGCACGGCGGCGGCACCGGTTGGAGCCTCGCGTGGGTCGCCGCGCTGGCCGCCCGGCTCGGCGACCCCCGCGAGGCGCTCCGAGTGCCACGGTGATCCGCAGGGCATGGCCGCCAGCCGCGCAGCGGCCAACACCGCCGGTACGGGCACCCTGATCCCGCATCACCCAAACGAGCAACACGCCGTCGCCCTGTGCCCAGGCCCAGCACCGACCTCCCCTACGCTCACTCCTCACGCACCTTGCGTAGGGTGGGAGATCCGAGACCGGATTTGGGGGGAAGGGCGGTTCCGGTGAACGACGAGACCGACTGGGCCACGTCAGGGCTGTGCCGACAGGCTGACCCCGACGACCTGTTCGTCGACGGCGCCGCGCAGAACCGCGCCAAGGCCCTGTGTGCTGGCTGCCCGGTACGCACCGAGTGCCTCGGCTACGCCCTCGACCATCGTATCGAGCACGGCATCTGGGGCGGCATGACCGAACGCGACCGCCGCTCCCTGCTGCGCCGACGTCCCGCCGTCGACTCCTGGCGCAGCCTGCTGGAAGCCGCGCGCGCCGAGTACGAGCAGCAGTTCGCCGTGCAAGCGCTGCTGTAAGCAGGCTGACCCGTCCACAGATCGGCCCTTCCAGCCGTGCCCACTCTGCCCGTCCCACTTGGTGTTGGGATGCCAATTCGTGTCGGGCGGTGTCGGAGCGGTGTGATCTGATCAAGGAAAATCCGCCAGTGCACCGGCGACGCACTGGCCCACCAGACGAAGCCCCGACCCTATCGCAGCCGCATACTCCCGAAGGAGCCGCGCATGACCGACCTGTCAGCCCCCTCCAGCCCCGCCAGCGGGCCCGACCCACTGGGCAACGTGTACCTCCGGCTGGTCTCCGAGGAGTCGATACCCGCGGAGGCGCGACAGCATTTCAGCTACCTGCGCCCGCTCGCCACGGACCTCCTGGAGGGCATCGCCCTCGACACCCCGGACAACGTCCGCGTCCTCGACGACCAGGACGTGGCCCTCGTGGAGCGGGACACCCTCATGGCGGCCGCACGCTCCAACCTGCTCAACACGCCAGTCAACTACGACACCGTCGACCTCCCCGATGGCGCCGTCCTCCACATCCTCGGCCACCCCGAGTCGGCGTTCGCGGCCAGCAAGGTGCTCGTCCTCGAGGAGGCGGTGGGTGCCGCCGGCGGTCCCGCGTTCCCGGACGAAGGCGTGCTGCTCGTCGTCCCGAACCGCCACAACCTCGTCTTCTACCCGCTCGCCGACCGGCACGTGGTCGAAGCCGTCAACGCCCTGGCCCAGTTCGGGCAGGGCGCCTACGAGGACGGACCCGGATCCATCTCGCCCCGCGTGTTCTGGTGGCGCAACGGAACCCTGACATCGATCACGGTCTGCGATCCCGAGACCCGGACGATGAGCATCGCCCCGTCCGACGACCTAATGACGATCATGCGACGCCTGACCCAGGCCGCCGGCTGACACTGCTGACGTGCGTCGCCGGGCCCAGGGGCTCTGCACCCGGACCAGGCCGGCAAGCCGGGATCACACAGGGGAGCGCGAGAACCGGTCGGCGAAGGGCGTGCGAACGTCCGGCACGGTCACGGGCACGGTGTCGGCACCCGCGTTCCGCGCCGCTTCCAGAACCGTGGCGATGTCGCCGACGGCCAGTGTCTCGGCGGGGCAGTCGCCACGAGGGCCCGGACATGGCCCAGGGCATCCCGGGGCCGGTCGACGCGCACCGCATGCCAGCTGCCGTTCTGATCGGTGGCGGGGAGCCCTGCGGCGACCGCGGGGTACACGGGCAGGCCGACCAGGTCGTCCCGAACCGGGACGAGGACGACCTGGTCGAGGTAGTCGCACCGGCAAGACCAGGCGGACCAGACGATTGGTGAGCCAACTGGCCCAACTCGGCTACCAGGTAACGCTGCAGCCCGCAGAGGCGCCTGACCTGCTCAAACGGGTCACGAACGGGGGATTTTCGCACTAAGCGGTCTTGCGTAAGTTGGCTTTTGTTGTTCGGAGTTGAGCGTTCTGGTGCGCGAGGGCCTGGTCGACGGTTGCCTGGAGTTCTTGGATCCACGGGTAGGCGCGGATCGGGATGTCTTCGTGCTTCACCGATCGCCACACG
>NZ_JBFAXX010000086.1:0-25399 GCF_040680995.1 Kitasatospora sp. NPDC051914 | reverse complement strand
CGCCGCCTCGGCGTCCCGCCCCCCCCCCCCGCCGCGCTCCGTGGGCACCGCACCCGCGCGGGGGGGGCGCCCCCGCCCGGGGCCCCCCCGCCGCTCGCGGTTTCCCGCGTCCCTGAGGTGCTAGGCGACCGGCGCTCCGGTGTCGGGTTCGAAGCGGATCACCACGGCCTTGGAGGTCGGGGTGTTGCTGATCTCGGCGGTGGAGTCCAGCGGCACCAGCACATTGGTCTCCGGGTAGTACGCGGCCGCGCCGCCCCGGGCCACCGGGTAGTGCACCACGCGGAAGTGCGGGGCGCGCCGCTCCACGCCGTCCTTCCACTCGCTCACCAGGTCGACGTACAGGCCGTCGGGCAGGCCCAGTCGCTCGGCGTCGGCCGGGTTCACCAGCACCACGCGGCGGCCGCCGGTGATGCCGCGGTAGCGGTCGTCCAGGCCGTAGATCGTGGTGTTGTACTGGTCGTGCGAGCGCAGCGTCTGCAGCAGCAGCCGGTCCTCGGGGACCTCGGGCGCGGTGAGCGGGTTGACGGTGAAGTTGGCCTTCCCCGTCGCGGTCGGGAAGGTGCGGCTGTCGCGCGGCCCGTGCGGCAGGGCGAACCCGCCGGGGCGCCGCACCTTCTCGTTGAAGTCGTCGAAGCCGGGCACCACGCGGGAGATCCGGTCCCGGACGGCGTCGTACGAGACCGCGAACTCCTCCCAGGGCGTCGGGTCCTCGGGGCCGAGTGCGGCCCGGGCCAGCCGGCAGACGATCGCCACCTCGGAGAGCAGGGTGTCGGACGGCGGCCGCAGCCCGCCGCGCGAGGAGTGCACCATGCCCATCGAGTCCTCGACGGAGACGAACTGTGCGCCGGCCTCCGTCCAGTCCCGGTCGGTGCGGCCCAGCGTCGGCAGGATCAGTGCGCGGGCGCCGGTCACCACGTGCGAGCGGTTGAGCTTGGTGGAGACGTGCACGGTGAGCCGGCAGCGGCGCATCGCCGCCTCGGTGACCTCGGTGTCCGGGGTCGCGGAGACGAAGTTGCCGCCCATCGCGAAGAACACCTTCACCCGGCCGTCGCGCATCCCGCGGATGGTGTCCACCGAGTCCAGGCCGTGCTCGCGCGGCGGTTCGAAGCCGAACTCCTTGCCCAGGGCGTCCAGGAAGGCGGCGCCGGGCCGCTCGAAGATGCCCATCGTCCGGTCGCCCTGCACATTGCTGTGTCCGCGGACGGGGCACACGCCCGCGCCCGGGCGGCCCACATTGCCGCGCAGCAGGAGGAAGTTGACGACTTCGCGGATGGTCGGCACGGCGTGCCGGTGCTGGGTGAGGCCCATCGCCCAGCAGACGATGACCTTCTCCGAGGCCAGCACCAGCCGGGCCAGTTCCTCGATCTGCTCCCAGGGCAGGCCGGTCGCGGCCAGCACCTCGGCGCGGTCGGTGGCGGCCGCCTCCGCCGCGAACTCCTCGAAGCCGTAGCAGTGTTCGGCGATGAACGCCTCGTCCGTGCCGCCGTCCGCGGCCAGGATCAGCTGGTTGAGCGCGCGGAAGAGCGCCAGGTCGCCGCCGAGCCGGATCTGCAGGAAGAGGTCGGTGAGCCTGGTGCCGTTCGCGGCCAGACCGCGGGCGTTCTGCGGGTTCTTGAACCGCTCCAGGCCCGCCTCCGGCAGCGGGTTGACCGAGACGATCGTCGCCCCGGCCCGCTTGGCCCGCTCCAGCGCGGACAGCATCCGCGGGTGGTTGGTGCCCGGATTCTGCCCGGCCACGATGATCAGGTCGGCCTGGTACAGGTCCTTCAGCGAGACGCTGCCCTTGCCCACGCCGAGCGTCTCGGTGAGCGCCGAACCCGACGACTCGTGGCACATGTTGGAGCAGTCCGGCAGGTTGTTGGTGCCGAGCCGGCGGGCGAACAGCTGGTACGCGAACGCCGCCTCGTTGCTGGTGCGGCCCGAGGTGTAGAAGGCGGCGCCGTCCGGGGTGTCCAGGGCCCGCAGCTCCTCGGCGACGATCTCGAAGGCGCGCTCCCAGGACACCGGGACGTACCGGTCGGATCCCTCGTCGAGCAGCATCGGCTCGGTCAGCCGGCCCTGCTGGCCCAGCCAGTAGCCGGAGCGCTGCGCCAGCTCGGAGACCGGGTGCGCGGCGAAGAAGTCGGCGGTGATCCGGCGCTCGGTGGCCTCCTCGGCGACCGCCTTGGCGCCGTTCTCGCAGAACTCGGCGGTGTGCGTCTTCCCGGGCTCGGGCCAGGCGCAGCCGGGGCAGTCGAAGCCGTCCGGCTGGTTCACCTTGCGCAGCACGGCCAGCGTGCGGCGCGCGCTCATCTGCTCGCCGGCCATCCTCAGGCTGTGCAGCACGGCCGGGACGCCGGCTGCCGCGTGCTGCGGCGCGGACACGCGCGGCGCGTCCTGCACCGGGTCGCTCTGCGGGGCCTGCTTGGCCATGACGGGAACCTCCTCCACCTGGGCACGGGCGTCGTTGCCGCGGCCCTCGTCCATCCTTGCACTGCCGCGGCCCGGGGGGACCGGGGCGGTCCCGGACAGTGGGAGGATGGCCCGCGCCCACCGTCGACGACTTGCAGCGAACGAGGTCCGAGGATGTCGCCCATCGAGGAGCCCGCCGGCCGGTTCGGCCCGGTGATCGAGCCCGCCGCCCCCGCCGTCCCGCCGCAGGCCCCCGCGGCGGCCGCGCCGCCGGCGCCCGCGGATGCGGATGCGGCGCAGGACTATCCGCTGCCCGCCCCCGCCGCGCCGCCCGCGCCCGGGCTGTCCGAGGCCGTCCCGGAGCCGCCGCGCGACGCCGTGCCGAGGGATGCGGTGCCGCAGGGCGCCGTGCCGCCCGCGCCGCCCGTGGCTGCACCGCCGGCCCCGGCCCCGGCCCCGCCCGCAGCAGCCCCGCCCGTGGCTGCTCCGGCCGCCCCGCCCGTGGCTGCGCCGGCGCCGTCCGCCGTGCCGTCCGCGGACACCCCGCCCGCCGTGCGGGAACTGCTCGTCCGGCTGCGCGAGCGCGCCGAGGAGGCCCCCACGCCCGACGGCGCCGTCCACCTGCTGGAGTCGGTCGCCCGGGAGATGACGTCCCTGCTCGGCCGGTACGACCGGGACACCCTCGCCGCCTGGCGGCAGCTCGGCAGTCACCGCGGGGCCGCGGGCGACCCGGCCGGAGCCGTCCACCTGCTGGGCCAGGTCGCCGCGGACGCCGTGCAGGCCCTCGGCCCGGCCGACCCGGACACCCTGCAGATCCGGCTGGAGCACGCCCGGGCGCTCGGCGACGGGGGCGACCCGTACGGCGCCGTGCACCTGCTGCGCGAGATCCAGCCGGCCATGGTGCAGACGCTCGGCCCGTACGACGCCCGGTCGCTGGCCGCCCAGGCCCGGCTCGCCCACGCCGTCGCGCTCACCGGCGACGTGGTCTCGGCGGTCGGCATGCACCTGGAGCTGATCCCGGTGATCCGGCAGTACCTCGGCCCGGGGCACCCGCTGGTCGGCGAGGCCCGTTGCGGGCTGGGCCGGTTGCTGCCGCAGTGGCGGCGGATGTTCGGCGGCGGCGGGCTGCCGCCGGAGGCCGCGGTGGCGATGGTGCACCGGCTGCTGGTCTGGGACTTCGACTCCGACCGGGAGGCGGACGCGTACCTCACCGAGCTGGAGCGGGCCACCGGTCACCGCAGCCTGGCCGGCCGGCTGGCCGCCGTGCCCGAGGAGATGACGGCCGAACAGGCCACCGCGCTGATGCTCGGCCCGGCCTGATCCCGACGGGTGCATCCCGCGCGGCTGCGGTCAGTGGCCGTGCGGGATGCGCTCCAGGATGCCGCCCGCGAACACGTCGTACAGCGGCAGGCTCTCCAGGTGGACGTAGCCGATGTGGCAGTCGCAGACCGGCAGCGGGCAGGGGCGGGGCAGCAAATGGGCCCGGTAGGAGCCGTCGTAGAGGTTGCCGAGCGGCGGTCGGACGAAGTGGCAGCGGCGCACCGTGCCGTCGCCGTCCACCGAGACCACCGACTCGCCCGTCCGGCAGGGGCGGCCGCCGCTCGGGTGCGGCTCGCGGCTCCAGCCGAACAGCGGGTCGACGGCCGTCCAGGCGGCGGCCTCCGCGTCGGTGTAGCTGCGGCCGTCCGCCGCGTTCACCCAGAGGTATGTGGCGGCGGGCAGTTCGGCGCGCAACTCCCGTGCTGCGTCGAGGTGTTCGGGCTCGCCGACGATGCCGACGCTGTGCCGCACGCCGAGCGCCGCCAGCTCGCGGATCTTCGCCAGGAAGCGCCCGCGGTCGACCTGCCCGGGGTGGTAGGTGATCCACAGGGCCAGGGTGTCGAGGTCGGCCTCGGCCAGCCAGCCGGTGCGGCAGCTGAGGTTGGTCTGGATCGCCACCCGGCGCACGTGCGGCAGCCGGGAGAGCTCGACCAGCGCCTGCCGGTACCAGGAGCGCACCAGGCCCTCGCCCCACGGCGTGAACAGCAGCGAGAGGGTGTCGCCGGTCTGCCCGGCCGCCCAGGCGGTGAACCGCTCCAGCGCGGCGCGGTCCGCCCGCAGCTGCTCCGGGCTGTCGCGCCGCTTGGCGAACGGGCAGTACGGGCAGTCGTAGTCGCAGGAGGCCAGCGGCCCCCGGTAGAGCAGGGTGAGCTCCATCGGCGTCTCGGCCGGGCGGCGGCCCGGCAGCCCCAGGTCGGTGGTCACTTCGCCTCGTACGCGTCCATCGCGGCCTGCACCGCGGGCGAGAACAGCATCGGTCCCACCGCGTCCGAGTGGGCCAGGCCCTCGGGGGAGAGCACCAGCCGCCCGGGCGCCCCGGCCAGCCAGCCGCGGGCCTCGAAGACGGCGAGTTCGGCGGCGAAGTCCTCGGCCGGGAGCGAGCCGAAACGCCGCTCGTAGTCGTCCAGCCCGAGGCCCTCGGCCTGCAGCAGCGACTGCAGCAGGTGGCGGCGGCGCGGCTCCTCGCCGTCCATCGCCCGGCCGACCTCGGCGCGGGTGAAGTCCTCCGTGGCGACGTAGTCGTCGATGATGCCGCGCACCTCGCGGGCGTCCACCGCGTAGTCGAAGGAGTAGTGCAGGCCGGAGGTGTACGAGCGGGCGCCGCAGCCGAGCCCGACCATGCCGTCCGTCTGGCAGGCGTACTCGCCCGCGCTCGCGGTGGCCGCGCCGATCCGGCGGAACATCCGCATCGACACCTGCTCGTACCCGGAGGCCAGCAGGTGGTCGCGGCCGGCGCGGTAGAGGGCCAGCCGCTGCGCGTCCCACTCCGGGGAGGGCCCGTCCTGGGCGCGCCGGCCGAGGCCGGTCAGCGGCCGGACGTACAGCGGGTAGAGGTAGAGCTCCTCCGGCTGCCAGGCCAGCGCGGCATCCAGCGAGGCGAGCCAACTGGCCCCGGTCTGGCCGTCGATGCCGTAGATGAGGTCGATGTTGAGCACCGGGATGCCCGCCGCCCGGACCCGGCCGAGCGCGGCCTCCACCGCGGCCCGCTTCTGCGGGCGGACGGCCGAGCGGGCCTCCTCGTCGAGGAAGGACTGCACGCCGAGGCTGAGCCGGGTGGTGCCGCGCTCGGCGAGCACGGCCAGCCGGTCGGCGGTCGCCGTGTCGGGGGAGGCCTCCACCGACAGGGGTATCGCCCGCAGGTCGGCGCCCATGGTCCGCTCGGCGATGTCGCAGAGCCGGGTCAGCTCGGCGGCGGTGAGGTAGGTGGGGGTGCCGCCGCCGAAGGCCGCCAGCGCGAACCGGGCGCCGTCGTCCAGCGCGTCGCGGACGGCGGCGGCCTGCCGCTCCAGCGCGTCCAGGTAGGCGGTGGTCAGCCCTTCGGGGCTGCCGATCCGGGTGAACAGGTTGCAGAACCCGCAGCGCACCTCGCAGAACGGCACGTGCAGGTAGAGCGAGAGCGCGTGCTGCGGCTCGCCCGCCCACAGCTCGCGCAGCAGCGGCCGCCCGGGCAGCGGCCGGTAGGCGGTCTTGTGCGGGTAGGCGTAGACGTACGCCCGGTACGGCGACCCGGCCGCCGCCGTGGTGGTCACCGCGGTCACCGTCCGGCCTCCGCCCCGGCTGCGGCGGCCGGTGCGGCGGGCAGCACGAAGTGCGCGTACGGGACCGTCCAGACCACCGGGTGGCCGAGCCGGTGACCGGTGTAGCCGTTCTCGCCGTAGCAGGTGCCGTGGTCGGAGCAGACGATCGCGAAGCACGGGCGGCGCCGGCTCATCGCCGCGAACAGCCGGCCGACGTGCGCGTCCACGTACTCCAGGGCGGCGGCGTGGCTCTCCCGGCTGTCGCCGTGCTCGCGGGTCGCCCCGGGCAGGTGGAACCAGTTCGGCTGGTGCAGCGCGGAGACGTTGACGAAGAGGAACAGCGGCTGCCCGGCGGGCTGTTCGGCGCAGGCCTGCTCGGCCCGGGCGACCTGCGCCTCGAAGGAGGTGGGCGAGGGCACGCCCATCTCCGGCTCCCAGTGCGACTCCTGGAACATCCCCGGCAGCACCGAGCCCAGCGGGCCCTGCTTGTTGAAGAAGCCGACCCCGCCGATGCAGACCGTCCGGTACCCGGCCGCGGCCAGCGCCGAGGGCAGATCCGAGGTGTCGAAGACCCAGGTGCGCGGCTCGGTCGTCTCCGAGCCGGCGAAACGGGCCGCGAACAGCCGCGGGTGCGGGCCGTCCGGGCTCGCCGGGGTGGGCAGGAACCCGGCCAGGATCGCCTGGTGCGCCGCGTAGGTGAAGCTGCCGGGGGTGTGCCGCTCCTCCCACTGCCCGCCGGGCAGGTGCGCGGCCAGGTGCGGGATGCGGCCGGCCGCGGCCAGCTCCTGCGCGACGTCCAGGCGCAGCGTGTCCAGGGTGACCAGCAGCAGGTCGTGGCTGCCGATCACCGCCCTCATGTCGGGGATCTGGTGGTTCATCGGGTGGGTTCCGTCCGGGTGGTGCGAGCGGGCTCCTGGTGGTGCCCGTCGTGCAGCAGGGCGGCGATCTGGGCGCCGTAGGTGTCCAGGCCCTCGGCGGGGCCGCCGGGCAGGCCGGTGAGGCCGGGCAGCAGGTCGCCGAAGGCGTTGACCTCGCCGACCGCGGCCTGCCGCCAGCCGGCGGTCGGCAGCACGTCCACGCCGACCGCGGGGGAGTTCGGGAAGCAGGCGGCGGCGCGCTCGGCGGCCTCCAGCATCCGCGGCCAGGCCGGGCCCGCCGCCTCGCGGGCGAGCGCCAGGTCGCCGCGGGCACCGCCGAGGTGCAGGTTGGTCATCGGCCGGGTGCTGGTCCGCACCACGGCGTGGGTGGCCCGGCCGGCGACCACGACCACCCGCAGGTCGGCCGCGCGGCCGTCCTGGGAGGCCTTCGGCACCCACTGCTCGACGTGCAGGCCGTCCGGGGCGAGGCGGTCCACCAGCTCGGCGGCCTGTGCCTCGGTGCGGTAGCGGCGCACCGAGAGGGAGTTGTGCAGGCCCTCCGGCGCGAGCTCGGCGGAGGTGGTCGCCTGCACCTGCCCGCGCGGACCGAACTCCAGTGCCACCACGCCGGAGGCGGAGGAACCGTGCACCAGCTTCAGGAAGACCCGGCGCATCCCGGCGGCGGCCAGCCGCTCCTTCAGCTCCGCCCAGCCGCCCGGCGGCGGCCCGTCGAGGGCGGGCGGCACCGGCACGCCGGCCGCGGCCAGCAGCCGGTGCGTCCGGCGCTTGTCGAACATCACCGCGATCTCCTCGGGGTCGCCGAGCAGGCGCACCCCGGGCCGTCCGGCCAGGCCGCGCAGCGCGGCGCACATCCCGGCGTACCAGGCGGCGCCGCCCTCCACCCGGGTCGGCGCGTACCCGGCACCGAGGGCGCCGCCGCGCAGGTACGCGTCCACCGCGTCGTCCTCGCCGGGCGAGTCGATCCGCAGCAGGGTGCCGGGCGGCAGTTCGTACCTGCCGTGCAGCACGTCCAGCCAGGGCAGGACGGCGGGTTCGGGCAGGCCCGCAGCGCGCGCGGCGGCGGCGAAGAGCGAGACGCGGCGGTGGCCGGGGTTGCCGAGGACGGTGAGCCGGACGGTCATGGGTCTACTCGGAGACCGCCACGTAGCGGTCCTCCTCGTCCTCCTCGTCCTGCGCGCCGGACAGGTCGACGGCCACCCCGGCGAGGGCCTCGGTCAGCCGCTGCTGCATGCCCTCGGAGATGTAGTGGTGCTCCAGGTCGAGGGTGGTCAGGTGGGTGAGCGGCTGGCCCTCCAGCAGGGCGGCGGCGCCCTCGTCGGTCAGCACGCCCATGCCGAGGGCCAGGTGGTCGAGCCGCGCGACCACCGGGGCCTGTGCGACGGCCGCGGCGATGTCGTCCTGGTACTCGCTGTTCTGCAGGCCGAGGGTGCGCAGTGCGGGCAGCCGGGTGCCGGCCAGCAGCGGCGCCAGGTCCTCCAGGGCGTGGTCGCCGCCGTACTCGTCGACGCCGAGCCACAGGTCGAGCTGGGCCAGCTCGGGGAAGTCGCACTCGCCGAGGGCCCGGACCACCCGGCCGGGCAGACCGCCGGTCTCGAAGCACAGCGAACGCAGCCGGTCGTGCCGGACGGGCTGCAGGCGCAGGCCGGAACCGCCGCGCACGGTGACGTCGGTCAGCCGCGGGAAGGCCTCGAACACCGGGGTGATGTCGCACATCTGCAGCCAGGAGATCTCGCACTCCTCGTAGTCGACGTCGCCGAGGAAGAGCGCCTCCAGTGCGGGCAGCCGGTCGGCGCTGCCGGTGATCACGGCGAGCGGGTCGGCCAGGCCGTCGTACTCGCCGGCCCACCAGGCGCCGACGACGAGGGCGCGCACCTGCGTGGTGTCGACCGCGTCGAGGAAGCGCCGCCAGGCCTCCGCGAACTCCGTCTTGCCGCCGTACCGGTAGCCGAGGCTGATCCGCCAGGCGGCCGCACCGGCGGCGGGCGGCTCCTCGCCGCGGTCGAGCGCGGGCAGCAGGTCGTGCACGGGCAGGCCGTGGAAGGTCGTGCTCATCGTGGGCTCCTGTCGCTGTGTCGGTTCGGCCGCTGCCAGGGCGTGTCTGACAATTCCCGCCGGGCGTGCGGTGCGGATTGTCAGACACGCCCTGGCGTGCGCGGCTATTCGGAGACGGCGACGTAGCGCCAGTTGTCGTCCCACTTCTGGGCGTCGGAGAGGTCGATCGTGACGCCGGGCAGCGCCTCGCGCAGCCGCTGCTGCATGCCCTCGGTGAGGTAGTGGTGGTGCAGGTCGAGGGTGGTCAGGTGGGTGAGCGGCTGGCCGTCCAGCAGGGCGGCGGCGCCCTCGTCGGTGAAGGCGCCCATGGACAGCGCGAGGTGGTCCAGGCGGGCGACGACCGGGGCCTGCGCGACGGCCGCGGCGATCGCGTCCTGCTGCTCGCTGTTCTGCAGACCGAGGGTGCGCAGCGCGGGCAGCCGGTTGCCTGCCAGGAACGGCGCGAGGTCGTCCGGCGTCGCGTCGCCGCCGTAGGTGGCGACGCCCAGCCACAGCTCCAGGCTCTCCAGGGCGGGGAAGTCGCAGGCCGCGACCGCCCGGACGACACTGCCGGGCAGGCCGCCGGCCTCCAGGCGCAGGCGCCGCAGGTGCTCGTGCCGCAGCGGGGTGAGCGCCAGCCCGTTGTTGCCGTCCCAGTCCTCGCCGGCGCCGCGCACGACCAGCTCCTCCAGCCGGGGGAAGGCCTCGAACACCGGGGTGATGTCGCACATCTGCAGCCAGGAGATCTCGCACTCCTCGAAGGTGATGTCACCGACGAAGAGGGAGCGCAGGGCGGGCAGCTGCCCGGCCGCGTCGGTCACGGCCGCGAGCGGGCCGGTGAGCAGCTCCGGCTCCTCCTGCGACCAGCTGCCGATGACGACCGCGGTCACCCGCGAGGCGTCGACGGTACCGAGGAACTGCTCCCAGGCCTCGGCGAAGGTCTGCGCGGAGTCGTACTCCAGGCCGACCTTCCAGGCGGCGTCGGGGGCGTCGGGCAGCTCGCGGCCGTCCTCCACCGCGGCGAGGAAGTCGACGACGGGCAGCCCGCCGAACCGCTCGATGTGCTTGCTGATCGCCATGCGCTGCTCCTGGGGGATCGGTCGGCCGGGTTCTGTCTACCAGGCCGCTCCGACACCCGGACGCGAGGGGCCGCCCGCCGACGTGCTGTCAGACCCGGGCCCTAGCTTTCCCCTCGTCGAGGCCGGCACCCCGCCGGCCCGGGGCAGGGGAGGACCGTGTGTACCGCCAGGGTGATGTGCTGATCGTGCCGGTCGCGGAGGCGGCGGTGCCGCGGGTGGTGGCCGGCCTGCCGGCGCTGCCGCGGGACGCCCGCGGCCGGATGGTGCTGGCGCTGGGCGAGGTCACCGGCCACACCCACGCGGTGGTCGGGCCCGGCACGCTGCGGCGCGAGGCGGGCCCGTTCGGCACCGCCTGGCTGCACCTGCCCGAGGGCGGCCGCGTGGTGCACGAGGAGCATGCCGCGATCCCGCTGCCCAAGGGCTGGTACCGGGTGGTGCGGCAGCGCGAGTACGTGCCGGGCGCCGTCCGCGTCGTCGCCGACTGAACAGCGCCGGGACAAGAGGGAGAGAGACCACGATGACGCAGACCCCGCAGCCCGAGGCGTCCACCGCCCGCTGGCGCTCAGCCGCGGCCGCCACCGGCCCCGCCGACCGGGCCGCGGCCGAGCGGGCGGTGCGCGCCGCCTACCGCGCCGCCGGCCTGTCCGAGCCCGGCCAGGTGCTCTGGTACGACTCACCACTCGCGGCCGCCCGGGCGGCCCTCGCGCTGCGGGCCGGGGGCGCGCGGAGCGTCCGCGAGGCGGTGCGCACCGGCCCGTGGGAGCAGGCCCGGGCCCGGGTGCACGGGCGGCTCGGCGCCCCCGGCTGGGCCGAGCTGTGGGCACTCACCGGCGGCGAGCTGTGGACGCAGACCCAGGCCCTCGCCGGGCGGGTCCGCGGCGCCGTCCTGGACGTACTGGCGCCCGAGGCCGACCCGGACGCCGACACCGCGGTGCGCGACGCGGCCCGCGCCGCCCGCTCGGACGTCCGGCTCGCCCTGCTCGACGCCGTCCTCGGCCAGCAGGACGCCCCCTGGCTGGCCGCCTTCGACGCGGCCGGCGAGCTGGACACGCTCGCCCCGCTGGCCGCCATGGCCGGCCAGACCGGCTGGTGGTGGCCGTACGAGCAGGTCGCGCTGGTCGCCGAACGGCCCACCGTGCTGCACCGCGACGAGGCCGGCCGGCTCGACCGCGCCGACGGCCCCGCCCTCGCCTTCGCGGACGGCTTCGAACTGCACGCCTGGCGCGGCATGCCGGTGCCCGCCGACTTCCTCGGCGGCCTCGGCGGCCTCACCCCCGAGCACATCCGCGACGAGGAGAACGCCGAGCTGCGCCGCGTCATGCTCGAGCACTACGGCTACGACCGCTACCTCGCCGAGTCCGGCGCCGAGCCGCTGCACCGGGACGAGACCGGTGTGCTGTGGCGGATCGTGCTGCCCGACGACGAGCCGGTGGTGATGGTCGAGGTGGTCAACTCCACCGCCGAGCCGGACGGCACCTTCCGCACCTACTGGCTGCGCGTCCCGCCGTCCACCCGCACCGCCCGGGCCGGCGTCGCCTGGACCTTCGGCGTGACCGAGGAGGAGTACCGGCCGCAGCGGGAGACCTGACGGGGCGGTCGGGGAGCGGGCTGTCAACCGTACGGCCACCCGATTCAGGGCACCCGGCGCTTGTGCGAATTGATAGGAATTCGCCGAAGGTCACCCACTGGTTCACAGGTCAGAGGCGTTGATATACCTCGGATGTACAGGGTGGAGCAAGGTGTCAGCTCCGCCGACATGCGACGAACCAGGTGGTGACGGCCAGTGAAGCTCCTCCGCGTCGGTCCCGCGGGCGCCGAGCGCCCCGCGATCCTCGGCCCCGACGGCGCCGCGTACGACCTCTCAGGTCGCACCCGCGACATCGACGGCGCCTTCCTCGCCGGACTCGACCGCGAGGCCGCCGCCGCACTGGCCGCCGAGGCCGCCGCCGGCGCCCTGCCCCGCCTCGACCTCGACGGCGTCCGGATCGGCCCGCCGGTGGCCCGCCCGGGCAAGGTCGTCGGCATCGGCCTCAACTACCGCGACCACGCGGTCGAGGCCGGCGCCGCGATCCCGGCCGAACCGGTGGTGTTCCTCAAACCGAGCAACACCGTCGTCGGCCCCGACGACCGGGTGCTGGTGCCGCGCGGCTCCGAGAAGACCGACTACGAGGCCGAACTCGCCGTGGTGATCGGCCGCACCGCCCGCTACCTGGAGAGCGACGCCGAGGCCGCCGCCGTCGTCGCCGGCTACGCCGCCGCCAACGACGTCACCGAGCGGGCCTTCCAGCTGGAGCGCGGCGGCCAGTGGGACAAGGGCAAGTCCGCCGAGACCTTCACCCCGCTCGGGCCCTGGCTGGTCACCCCGGACGAGGTCGCCGACCCGCAGCAGCTGTCGCTCCGGCTGTGGGTCAACGGCGGGCTCCGGCAGGACGGCAGCACCGCCGACATGATCTTCCCGGTGCTGGAGACGCTCCGCTACCTCAGCCGCTTCATGGTGCTGGACCCCGGCGACGTCGTCGTCACCGGCACCCCCGCCGGCGTCACCCTCGGCCACCCCGGCACACCCTTCCTCCGGCCCGGCGACATCGTCGAACTGGAAGTCCAGGGACTCGGCCGCCAACGCCAACTCCTCGGCGCCGCATAGGCTCGGGGCGCTCAGCTACCCCTAATACTGCAACCGCATCTGCATGACGGATGTGGTGTGGGGCTCGTTGGTGTATCTGTGTGCCGATGAGCTGACGGTTGAGCAGGTCGAGTCGCGGTACTCGTTCGGAGCCACCCGGGTCTCCGAGGCGGCCCCGGCCGCGGCCTTGGCGACCTCCGGTTCGGCCCTCCCGGGTACCGCACCGGCTCGCTCCGGTCGGGCGGCGAGCAGTGCGCGGCGGGTCGCCTGCCGGCGCCGCCTACGGCCGCAGCTGGGCCGCGAGTGCCTCGGCGACCTTCCTGAGCGACTCGCCGGCCAGGGCCGGGTCCGCCTTGGTGACAGTCGAGCCCTGGGAGACCACGAGCGCCAAGTCGCCCTTGCCCGCCACCGCCACCCGTGCAACGGCGGCCGTGCCCCGGCCCGGGGTGACCCTGGTCTGGCCGATCCCGGGCTCGTCCTTGGAGAACCTCATCACCTCGTCAGCGCTGAGGGCGCCGAGGACGGCGATCTGCGGCAGCGCCAGGTTCACCGCCACCTCGCCCTCGGACACGGCCACGAGGTCGATCTCCATCGGGGCTTCCGAAGCCGTGAAGTTGCAGACGACGGACGCGTTCGGCGGGACGGCGGGGTTGGAGGGGAACCCGGACGGCGTGGACAGCCAGCTGGGCCAGGCCTCAGCCGGCCGGCCCGGGTCGACGGTCCCCCGAGTCGCGGGGTGGCCGCCGGACGCCGCCGGGGTGACGGTCCGTTCGGCACCGGCCGCCTTCAGCGCCGCCGCCGGGTCCAGGCCAAACGGGCAGGCCGACGTACTCGTCAGCTGCTTCGCCGTCGAGGCGACCCGGTCGTAGGACAGCCTCTCACCGCCCGAGGCGGCCCCGCCGGAACTCCCGGACGAGGAACAGGCGCTCCCGGCAAGGGCGATCCCGGCCGCGCCGGCCAGGGCGAGGATGCGGCGGTACTTGGCTGCTGTGCGATCAGCTGTCATCCGGTCAGCCTAATCCTGCAACCACATCTGCGTGATGGATGTGTGCGGGCTCGTTGGTGTATCTGTGTGCCGATGAGCTGACGGTTGAACAGGTCGAGTCGTGGTTCGAGGGGATAGCCGGGTTCCATGCCCGCATCGCCCATTGTTTCGGCAGGTCGGAGCCCCGCGAGCGGGCGCTGGACTACCTGACCGGACTCCTCGCTCCGCTGGAGCGGAAGAACGGCTGGACACTGGCCGAGCAGGTCGGGCAGCTCCGTCCGGACGGGGTCCAGCGCCTGCTGAACCTGTCCGAGTGGGACGAGGACGCGGTCCGCGACGACGTGCGCGACTTCGTGGTGGAGACCATCGGCGCCAGGGACGGGATCCTGATCGGCGACGACACCGGCTTCCTGAAGAAGGGCACCCGGTCGGCCGGGGTCCAACGCCAATACAGCGGCACCGCCGGCCGCACCGAGAACTGCCAGATCGGCACCTTCCTGGCCTACGCCTCCTCCAAAGGCCGGGCACTGATCGACCGCGAGCTGTACCTGCCCGTCTCGTGGACCGACGACCGCGAGCGCTGCCGAGCCGCCGGCATCGGGGACGAGGTGCCGTTCGCGACGAAGAACGAGCACTTCAAGTGGATGCTGCAGCGCGCGATCGACGCCCGCGTCCCGTTCGCCTGGGTCACCGCCGACGAGGCGTACGGCCAGGTCAAACACCTGCGGTCCTGGCTGGAGGAACACCGCATCGCCCACGTGCTCGCCACCAAGGTCAACGACACCGTGACCACCGCGCACTGGGCCGAAACCCGGGTGGCCGAGCTGATCGCTTCCCTGCCGCGGCAGGCCTGGAAGCGCATCTCCGGAGGCCAGGGCAGCCGCGGCGAGCGGATTTACGACTGGGCCCGGGTCGCGATCCGCCCGGTGTGGGAGAACGGCTTCGGCCACTGGGTCCTCGCCCGCAGGTCGCTCAGCGACCCGACCGAGATCGCCCACTACGTCTGCTACGGCCCCGTCGGCACCCGCCTGAAGGACCTGGTCAAGGTGGCCGCCGCGCGGTGGGCGATCGAGGAGTCGTTCCAGGCCGCGAAGATGGAGTGCGGCCTGGACCACTACCAGGTCCGCCTCTACCGGGCCTGGTACCGGCACATCACCCTGGCCATGGCTGCTCTCGCCTACCTGACCGCCCTGCGCGCCCAGGAAGCCGCAAAGGGGGCGGCACCGACGACGAGCACGAGCTGATACCCCTGAGCGTCCCGGAGATCCGCCGGCTCATGGGCCACCTCGTCAGGCCCCACCACCAGACCAACGAACACCATCTGCGCTGGTCACGCTTCCGACGCCGCAGCCAGGCCCGAGCCCGCCGATCCCACTACAAACGCCGAGGCCAGATCCCCCAGATGCGGTTGCAGTACTAAGCGGTACCGAGTTCCTCCGGCAGGAGCGCCCGCAGGCGGGCCACCAGCGCTGCCGCCGGGCCGTCCGGGCGTTCCAGGGCCAGCACGCCGGCCAGCATCCGGGCGGCCTGCCGGTCGTGCACCGCCGCCGCGGCACTCATCGCCACGAACTCGTCCACCAGCCAGTCCCGCAGCGACTCCGGCGGGATCTGCCGCCCCTCGTCCAGCCAGCTCAGGGCGGACGCCTCGACCACCGAGATCCACGAGCGGACCAGCAGCGTCATCCGCGGCCCGGCCGACCGCACACCCAGGTGCCGCAGCGTCCGCTTCAGCGCGACCCGCCGCACCTCGTCGACGATCGCCGACGTCCGCGCCGTCTCCACCACCGAACCGCCGCGCAGCAGCGCGCCGTACCCCGCCGCGTGTTCGGCCACGAAGGAGAAGTAGCCGTCCAGCACCTCGGCCAGCTGCTCGGTCGGCGTCCCCGTGCCGTTCACCGTGAACCGGCTGCTCAGCTCCTCGGCCGCACTGCGCAGCGCCGCCTCGTACAACTGCTGCTTGCCGCCCGCGAAGTAGCGGTAGACCAGCGGGCGGGAGGCGCCGGCCGCCTGCGCCACGTCGTCCAGCCCGACCTCCTCCGGCGGACGCGAGCTGAACAGCTCCAGCGCCACCTCGATCAGCTGCTCCCGGCGCTGTTCCACCGACAGCCGGCGGTACCCGGCGCGGCGCGGCCGCTCCCCGCCCGCCGCACCGGAGTCCGGGGCCGTCGCGTCCGGGGCATCCGCGGGGTCGGTCGGAGACGTCGCTGATCTGGCTGCCATGGCCGTCAGCCTAGAACCCGCGGTTCGGCCTCGGCCAGGGTCGATCACGACGTGCCGGGCGCGGCCGCCGCACACCCTGGGCGCGGGTCCGCACACGGCCGGTGACGCAGTACGCCGTCGTGCCCACGTCCCGCCCGGCGGACCGTCCGTCAACCGTGCGAGCCCGTACCGAAAGGGTCTTGAAATCGCCGGACGCTGCGACAGGATGGCCGAATGGTCCAAGAACCGATCACCCCCGACGCCGACGGCCCCACCCCGCGCCGTATCGCCGACGCCTACGTCCACGCCCTCGCCGACCTCGACCCGCTGACCGCGGTGTACCTCGGCCTCAATCCGGAGGACGACCGCATCACCGACCTCTCGCCGGCCGGTCATGCCGCCCTCGCGGAGCTCGCCCGCACCACCCTCGCCGAACTGGACGCCGCGGAGGCCGCCGGTGCCGCGGACGACGAGGCCGAGCGCCGCTGCGCCCGGCTGCTCCGCGAGCGGCTCACCGCCGAACTCGTGCTGCACGACACGGGCGAGGAGTACCGCGCGGTACGCAACCTCGGCTCGCCGGTGCACAACGTGCGCGAGGTGTTCACCATCATGCCCACCGAGACCGAGCAGCACTGGGAGCTGATCGGCCGCCGCCTCGCCCGGGTGCCCGCCGCCCTCGACCAGTACCGCGAGACCCTCGCCGAGGGCATCGAGCGCGGTCTGCTCTCCGGCCCCCGCCAGGTCACCACCGTGGTCGGCCAGATCGGCGAGTGGCTGGAGGGCGACACCCCCGGCGGCTGGTTCGGCGGCTTCGTCCAGGACGCCCCGGAGCCGCTGCGCGAGGGCCTGACCGCCACCGCGGTCGCCGCCTCCGACGCGCTGGCCGCCCTGCGCGACTGGCTCCGCGACGTGTACGGCCCGGCGGTCGCCGACGCCCCGGACACCGTGGGCCGCGAGCGCTACACCCGCTTCGTCCGCTACTGGACGGGCGCTTCCCTCGACCTCGACGAGGCCTACGCCTGGGCCTGGGAGCAGTTCCACGACCTGGACGCCCAGATGCGCACCGAGGCCCAGAAGGTGCTGCCGGGCGCGACCCCGATGGAGGCCATGCACTGGCTGGAGACGGACGGCCCGGCGATCGAGGGCGAGGAGAACGCCCGCGAGTACCTCCAGGGCCTGATGGACCAGGCCATCAACGACCTGCAGGGCACCCACTTCGACCTGGCCGAGCCGCTGCTGCGCGTCGAGTCCAAGCTCGCGCCCGTCGGCAGTGCCGCCGCGCCCTACTACACCCAGCCCTCGCTCGACTTCTCCCGTCCCGGCCGCACCTGGCTGCCGACCCTCGGCCGGGAGTCCTTCCCGGTCTGGGACCTCGTCTCGACCTGGTACCACGAGGGTGTTCCCGGCCACCACCTGCAGCTCGCGCAGTGGACGTACCTCGCCGACCGCCTCTCCACCTACCAGGTCACCCTCGGCAGCGTCAGCGCCAACGTGGAGGGCTGGGCGCTGTACGCCGAGCGCCTGATGGACGAGCTCGGCTACCTCACCGACCCCGGCCACCGGCTCGGCTACCTCAACGCGCAGATGATGCGCGTGCTGCGGGTCATCGTCGACATCGGCATGCACGCGGGCCTGGACTTCCCGTCGGACTCGCCGTTCAAGCCGGGCGAGGCGATGCTGCCGGACGACGCCCGGGAGTTCTTCGGCCGGTACTGCGGCCTGTCCTCGGAGTTCCTGGACAGCGAGCTCGTCCGCTACCTCGGAATGCCGGGCCAGGCCATCGGCTACAAGCTCGGCGAGCGCGCCTGGCTGACCGGCCGGGCCGCCGCCCGGGCCGCCGCGGAGTCCGCCGGCGGGGAGTTCGACCTCAAGGCCTGGCACATGGCCGCCCTCTCCCAGGGCTCGCTCGGCCTGGACGACCTGGTCGCGGAGCTCTCCGCGCTCTGAGGCCCGCTGCGCACCGAAGGTTCGCCGCCCGCCGCACCGGCCCGTCCCGGTGCGGCGGGCCACTGCGGCCGGGGACCTCCGCCGGAGGTCGGTCGGAGGTTTAGGACTTTGGTCCTAATTCGGACATTTACCGACAAATAACCTTGCCCCTCGCCGGTCGCCGGAGTTTCCCTTGGGAGGAGCGCTGCGTGCGCCCTTCCCACGTCCCCTCCGGAAGGCGGCCCACGGTGTCCCTCCAGCACGCACAGGACGAGCAGGCGGTCGACCCCCGTCGCTGGTGGGCCCTGGCAGTCATCGCCATCGCCCAGCTGATGATCGTCCTCGACGCGACCATCGTGAACATCGCCCTGCCCTCCGCCCAGGAGGACCTGGGCATATCCGACGCCAACAGGCAGTGGGTCATCACCGCCTACACCCTGGCCTTCGGCGGCCTGCTCCTGCTCGGCGGCCGGATCGGCGACCTCTTCGGCCGCAAGCGCACCTTCACCGTCGGCCTGCTCGGCTTCGCCCTCGCCTCCGCCATCGGCGGATTCGCCACCGAGCCGTGGATGCTCTTCGGTGCCCGCGCCCTCCAGGGCGCCTTCGGCGCCGTCCTCGCCCCCTCGGCGCTGTCGCTGCTGTCGAACACCTTCACCGACGCGAAGGAACGCGCGACCGCGTTCGGCATCTTCGGCGCCCTCGCCGGCGGCGGCGCCGCGATCGGCCTGATCATGGGCGGTCTGCTCACCGAGTACCTCAACTGGCGCTGGTGCCTGTTCGTCAACATCCCGATCGCGGTGGGCGCGGCCCTCGGCGCGTTCTACGTCCTCCAGCACGACCACATCGCCAAGCACCACCGCGTCAAGCTCGACCTGCCGGGCGCCTTCCTGGGCTGCGGCGGCCTGCTCGCCATCGTGTACGGCACCTCCGAGGCCGTCACCCGCGGCTGGGGCGACTGGCTGGTGCTGACCTGCCTCTGCGGCGGCGTCGCCCTGCTCGGCGTGTTCGTGCTCTTCGAGCGCCGCACCGACCACCCGCTGCTGCCGCTGCACCTCGTCCGCGACCGCAACCGCGGCGGCGGCGCGATCTCGGTCGGCATGGCGATGGTCGGCATGTTCGGCCTGTTCCTGTTCCTCACCTACTACATGCAGGTGGTCAAGGGGTACTCGCCGGTCATGGCCGGGGTGTCCTTCCTCCCGATGACCGGTGCGATCGTGCTCAGCGCGACCGGCATCGCGGCCAACCTGATGACGAGGGTCCCGTCCAGGAACCTGGTCGTCCCCGGCCTGCTGCTCGGTGCGGGCGGCATGGCCTGGCTGACCCAGATGGACGTGGACAGCCCGTACGCGACCATGGTGCTGCCCGCCGAACTCCTGCTCGGCCTCGGCATGGGCCTCGTCTTCATGCCCTCGATGAGCCTGGCCACCCTCGGCGTCTCCCCGAAGGAGACCGGCGCGGCCTCCGCCATCATCAACAGCGCCCAGCAGGTCGGCGGTTCGGTCGGTGTCGCACTGCTCAACACCATCGCCGCGAGCGCCACGGCCACCTGGCTGGCCACCCGCAACGCAGCCGACCCGGCGGTCCTCAAGGAGGGTGCGGTGCACGGCTACACGGTCGCCACCGTCGTCGCCATGGGCATCCTGCTGCTCGCCGCGGTCATCGCCTTCCTGATGATCAACCACCGCCCCGCCCCCGGCGAGGCCGAGGGGCACGTCCAGGAGCCCGCCGGGGCCTCGGCGACCGCCCGTCCGGCGACCGATCCGCACTGAGCGGGCCACCGAGGCGCGACCGGCCCGCACCAGGACGCGAACGACCCGTGGGGAGGGACCACCCGAATCGACAGCGCACACTCCCGGCGACACGCCGCCCCGGTCTTGGACGCGCCCTTGACCGGGGCGGGATCGTGTACGGATTCTCACGGGGTTCCCACCTCTGGATCACCTGGCTCACAGCCCGGCGGTCGAGAGTGGAGCCGACCGCCCCCGGCCAGGAGGATTCGCCGATGATCCGCCCCCGCACGCCCCGCCGCCGGCACCGGCCCGGCCCGCTGCTGGTCACCCCGGCGCTGGCCCTGGCCGCGGTGGGCGTCCTGGCCGCGTCGCACGTCCTCGGGGTGTCCGACGCGGCCTCCGCGCTCACCGCCGCGGTCGCCGACTCGGGCCGGGCCCCCGGCACCACCGGGACCGCGCCCGCCGACCGGGCCGCCGCCCGGGTCGGCGCCCTGTTCGGCGGCGAGATCGGCCCCGGCCACCACTTCTGCTCCGCCAGCGTGCTGCGGAGCCCCACCCGCGACCTGGTCCTCACCGCCGCCCACTGCGTCGCCGGCCCGGACGGGCTGAGCTTCGTCCCCGGCTACCGCGACGGCGCCGTCCCGTACGGGGTCTGGCAGGTGACCGCGGTCTTCGCCCCCGACGCCTGGACGAAGGACCGCGACCCGGACGCGGACTACGCCATCCTCCGGGTCGCCCCCGGCGGGGGCCGGGACGTCGAGGACGTCGTCGGCGGCAACGCCCTCGGCCTCGACGACGTGTTCACCTCGGAGGTCCGCCTCTACGGCTACCCCGCCCGCACCGAGACCCCGCTGCTGTGCACCGACACCGTCACCCGACAGTCCGCCACCCAGCGCCGCATCGACTGCCCCGGCTACCCCGGCGGCACCAGCGGCGGCCCCTGGATCAGCACTCGTACGGGTGAGGTCATCGGCGTCATCGGCGGCCACCAGGAGGGCGGCGACACCGAGGACATCTCCTACAGCGCCTACTTCGACCACACCATGACGACCCTCTACCGGCAGGCGATCGCCGCAGCCCCCTGACGCGGCGGCAGCGGCCCGCCGCACAGCCGGCAGCGCCGGGCGGCGGGCGGGGGGACGGCCGCCTGCACGGCCCGGTGGACGGGCGGGCCGTCCCCGGCGGCGGGAGCCGCGGCGGGGGAGCGGCGGGGCTCCCGCCGGACGGCGGGCGCGCCGTCCTCCCGGGCGGGGGAGAGCTCCGCCCAGACGGTACGGCGCCCGCTGGCCTCGCTGGTGGCGCCCCAGTGCTCGGCCAGCGCGTTCACGATCTTCAGACCCCGGCCGAAGTCGCCGCTGTCGGCGGGCGGCCGGTGGGCCGGGCCGCCGTCCGCGCTGCCCTCGTCGGTGACCGCGACGCGGACGGTGCCGCGCCGCAGCCAGATCTCCACCCAGAGCGAGCCGCCCGCACCGGACCGGCTGTGCATCACCGCATTCGTCACCAGCTCGGAGACGATCAGCACCGCGTCCTCCGCCTGCGACAGCGGTTCGAGCGCCTCGCGGGTCATCCGCCGGGCGGCTTTGACGGACTCCGGCACACCGGGGAACCGGGCGATCCACTTCATGCTGTTGCACCCCTCCGACAATCTCTCCGCAGCCGTGTGACTACTGACAGTCAGGCTGGAATGCGAGCTTGAAAGCTCGGGCACGGCGTTGTCAAGCTGATCCGAGAAACCGTGAGATGGGGGTTGACGTGGGCGAGTTGGGGCGACCGGCCTATCTGCGACTGGCCGACGTGCTGCGCTCGCGGATCGCCTCCGGCGAGCATCCGCCCGGCGCGCGGATGCCGAGCATCGCCGACCTGTGCCGGGAGCACCGGCTCTCCGAGCAGCCCGTCCGGCAGGCCCTGCGGGTGCTCAACGCCGAGGGCCTCACCGAGGGCCGCCCCGGCTCCGGCACGTACGTCCGCCTGCGCCCCGCCCCGGCCCGGATCCCCCGCGGGCGGTACGACGCCGCGGGCAGTCCGTTCACCGCCGGGAGCCGGGCCGTCGACGCCGCCCCGCGCTGGACGCACGACTCCCAGAAGACCTGGGCGACCAGCGCACTCGCGCTGCGGCTGCGGGTCGCGGAGGGCGATCCGCTGATGCAGACCCAGTACGTCTTCCCGGCCGGCGACCGGCCCGCGCAGCTCTCCACCAGCTGGGAGCCGCTGGCGCTGACCGAGGGCACGGTGGCCGTCCTGCCGGAATTCGGCCCGCTGGCCGGGCTGGGCGTGGTCGAGCGGATGGCCCGGATCGGCGTCACCGTCACCCGGGTCACCGAGGACGTCACCGCGCGCCCGGTGCTGGAGGTCGAGTCCGGCCCGCTGGGCGTGGCGCTGGGCTCCACCGTGCTCTCCATCGAGCGCACCCACTGGGCCGGCCGCCGGCCCGTCGAGACCGCCGACATCGTGCTCGCCGCCGAGCGGAGCCGGCTGGTCTACGAGCTCGGAGTGCCCGCGGAGATCACCCCGGAGAGTGACGGCATCCGCTGAACCGGAGGCATTCGTCGGCCCTCCGCGCGCGCCGGGGGCGCATTCCCGCAGTTGTGCGCTGTTTGCCCCGTACACTCCCGGCACCCGGACAACGGAGGTGCCGCACACCGTGACCGCCGCCGACAGCGGGCCGACCGCCGCCGTGCCCGAGGAACGCCGGGCGGACTGGTTCGAGCTCTTCTTCGACCTGGTCTTCGTCGTGACCGTGGCCATCCTCGCCCGCGGCCTGCACGGAGACCCGGGCGGCGTCGAGTTCGGCACGTTCCTGGTGCTGTTCTTCCCGGCCTGGTGGGCCTGGGCCAACCTGGTCGCCACCGTGAACATCTCCGGCGGCGACATCGACCGGGCCCTCAGCCAGCCGATGCTCGTCGCCGCCATGCCCGGACTCGGCCTGATGGCCGCGGCGGCCCCCGAGGGCCTCGGCGACCAAGCCTGGCTGTACGCCCTGGGCGCGGCCTGGGTGCAGGTCGTCTGCTTCCTGGTCTGGGTGCGGCCCGCACTGCGGCGGGAGACCGCGCTGCCGCTGTGGCGCCCCGTCCTCTACTGCCTCGTCCCGGCCGCCCTGTGGGCGGTGTCCGCCGCCGTCCCGGGCGCCGGGCGGTTCGTCCTGTGGGGTGCCGCCGTCGCCCTGGAGATGGTGCTGCTCGCGGTCCGCAGCGAGTACGGCGCCGAGCTCTACGCCCGGGTGTCGGTCGAGCACCTGGTCGAGCGGATCACGCTGTTCGTGGTGATCGTGCTCGGCGAGTCCGTCTTCACCGTCGTCGCGACCTTCGCCGACCACCTCACCGCAGCCTCCGGCGCGGCCGCACTCGCCGCCTTCCTGCTGGTGACCGAACTGGCCGCGGTGTTCTTCGCCTGGGGCACCACCGCGGCCGCCCGCGGCCTCACCCGCGCCCGGGCCGGCGAGGCCACCCGCGTCATCCGCGACACCGTGATGTACCTGCCCTACTTCCTGGTCGCCGCGATCACCCTGCTCGCCGCCGCCCTCGGCACCGCCGTCGCCGAACCGACCCACCACCTCCCGTCCGGCGCGGACTGGGCACTGTGCGCGGGCATCCTCGGCTTCTACACCACCAACGCAGCCATCTCCCTGCGCTACGGCGACCCCGCCCGGTCCGTCCTCGCCTGGTACGTCCCCTGCCTGGTGCTCACCGCGGTGCTGCTCGTCCCCGCCGTCCTGCTGCTCCCCGCCTGGGCCGCGGTCTTCTGCGGTGCCGCCGAGGTCTTCGCCCTCACCCTCCTCGTCAAGCACCGCATCCGGCACCCCCGCCCGGCCTGATCCGGCGCCGCCCGGCACGGCGACCCGCCCCGGGAACGACGAAGGCCCGGCCTGGCGGAGTGATCCGCTGGGCTGGGCCTTTGCTGCACTTGCTGGGAAGTGCCCCCGGTAGGATTCGAACCTACGCACCCGCCTCCGGAGGGCGGGAGGTGTTCACGTTGAGTGAGCTGCACGGATGTGGTGTTGGCCCAGTGCCGCGGATCAGCCTGCTGACGACTCTGATTGACCGTGGCGTACCGCTCGATCTGGCACAGCTGTGGCACAGCCCGGCACCTCAGTTCGGAAGACGATGGCCCTGGATCTGCCGACCTGGCGACTCGCGGACCTGCGGGGGAGCGGCGCGTACGGTCGTGGCTGCCCCCGCCGATTCCTGGCTGAAGGGGCACGGAGCGGGCATAGCTGCTTGAACTGCAACCACCCTGGCGGGTCCTGTCAGAGGTTGGGGATAGAAGAGCAGCTGACCTCCGCCGGCAAGGGAGATACCCGGCGTTCGCCGCAGAAAGGGTTGGCTCCGGGATGTTGCTGACTAGACTCAGTCCTCAACTGTCGCTGTTGCCCAGGCCGGGCCTGTGGAGAGGGGACCAAGATCCTCACGCTCACCTCCGATGGGCGGCTTCCGGCTGGGCGCCACCCTGCCACACTCGCCGAAATCGAGGACCTGTTTGTCACTCGCGCTCCTCATCGGGAAGCGCGAGAGCGGATCTTCAACGCGTTCACGCTGTACTTCTCGCTGGTGCAGGACCTCCTTGGGCGCGGGACACTGTGGGTGAACGGGGGCTTCTGCACCCACAAGGAGGAGCCACCGAAGGACATCGACCTCGTCATCGTTGCCGATCCCGAGGACGTTCGGCACTTTGGGCCGGCCGAAGAAGAGCGCCTCTTCCAACTGCTGACCCTTCAGGGGGTGGACGTGGGCATGCCGCGAGCGTTTAGCCCTCGTGTGCAACCCATGGGTGGGCTGATTGACGCTTTTTTCATTCTGTCCGAGGATTTCGACGCGATAAAAATGTGGGATGCTCTTTGGTCTAGCGTTAAGGGCGCCGACGGTCAGATCATTGAAGGGATTACGAAGGGATACTTGGAGGTGTCGTGGTGAAAGGCGATCTCCGCAGTATGCACGCCAGGGCACTGCAAGCCATCCAAGATGATTCGCCGCTTGCGAGCCTTCGTCGGGCATCTCTCAATGCCGCGTCCTATAAATTCTCGGAGCTGTCTCCTGCGGGCGTGGAGGTTCAGCCTGTCGTCAGCATCTATCTGGCCGACGAGAATGCTCCGGGCCATGCAGTCTCAGCAAATGATGCCTCGGATTACCTGAAGAGGGTGCAGCGCGCCGTGGCGAGGTTGGCAAAGGCCCGGCGTGGAAGGCTAGCGGACGTGGCGCGCCTACTGCCCGATGATTTCGCCTTGGCCCGACTCAATGTGGCGGCGGCAACCCTGGGGTCTCTCAATATCAGACTCACGCCGGAGCGGCCTGAAGCAGAGGATGACCAGCTGCCCCTGGCGGGGCCGTCGTGGGCAGAGGTCGGGGTTGGCGAGCTGATTCATGCCCTCCCGGACCCGCAAGAGGGAGACGAATCCATTGATTCCCTAATTGGGGCGTCTCCCGTTGTGAAGCGCGCAGTCTCTGATCTGGTTGATGGCCTGGGTGGCACAAATATTACCCTTGGGATCGCGCTCCACCGGGGCGGCGAGGTTGCTGCCAGCTCTCGGATCACATCTGCTCAAGCAAGGGAAATTAAGCGCCGCCTGGATCAAGCAAGGGAAGAGCGGTACGTTGTCCATATTCAAGGGCGACTGGACGGCTTGCGAACGCGGCGGCAGCTTTTCTATTTTGAGACGCGAGCCGGGGTTGAGATTCACGGATTTGTGGAAGAGTCGCTAATTGATGCCGTGAAGCTCAATATTGATAAAATGGTTGAAGTGACTGTCGAGGTAACGGTCCAACTCGCCCAATCTGGGAAGGCGGGCCAGCGTCACTACCGCCTCGTTGCAATTGGTGGTGTAGAGTCAGAGATTCCCGGCCTTGGTGACGCATAGCAATTGTGCGTCGCGGCGGACGCCTGGGCGGTGGAGCGGTTTTGGCCGATGTCCTGCCCGGGCTGGGGTCGAGCATGATCGGGGGGCCGTAAGCTGTTGCGACTCGGTCAGGGCTCTTTGGGCCTGACCGCAATGTGGCCGAGTGGCCCCCC
>NZ_JBFAXX010000085.1:0-28315 GCF_040680995.1 Kitasatospora sp. NPDC051914 | reverse complement strand
AATCGCGTTCAGAGTCAGGGCGGACCGTTTCGAGCGCCGGCCGGGGGAGCAACTCCCCGGCCAGTGGCAGAAGTACAACACCCAGATCGCGTTCGTGGTGCAGATGACCCGCCGGACCTCGACGTCGAAGCTGAGGAACGGCACGAACTCGGCCCAGGCGTTCTCCCAGAGCCGCACGATCGCCGGATACTTCCTGCCCCAGGCCTCGGAGAACTCCACGAACCGCTCGAGTGCGGCGTCCTCGGTCGGCGCGGTGTAGACGGGCTTGAGGGCCTTGGAGATCTTGTCCCAGTCCTGCCGGGCCGCGTAGCGGAACGAGGCCCGGATCAGGTGGACGATGCAGGTCTGGGTGACGGCCTGCGGCCAGACCGCGGCGATGGCGTCGGGCAGGCCCTTGAGGCCGTCGCAGACGACCATGCAGACGTCCGCGACTCCGCGGTTCTTGATCTCGGTCAGGACGTGCAGCCAGTACTTGGCGCCCTCGCCGCCGTCGCCGGCCCACAACCCGAGGATCTCGCGGGTGCCCTCGACCGTGACCGCGAGCGCGACGTAGATCGGCCGGTTGGCGACCTGGCCGTCGCGGAGCTTCACGTGCACGCAGTCGATGAACACCACCGGATAGACCGGGTCGAGCGGCCGGTTCTGCCACTCGGCCATGCCCTCGATCACCTGGTCGGTGATGGTGGAGATCGTCTGCCTCGACACCTCCGCGCCGTAGACATCGGCCAGGTGCG
This sequence comes from Kitasatospora sp. NPDC051914, assembly GCF_040680995.1. NCBI lineage: Bacteria > Bacillati > Actinomycetota > Actinomycetes > Kitasatosporales > Streptomycetaceae > Kitasatospora > Kitasatospora sp. NPDC051914. The sequence goes on along the minus strand of NZ_JBFAXX010000085.1, from coordinate 27,581 downwards.
CGGAGATCTCACCGTGCGTCAGACCACGGGCGGACAGAGACAGCACCATCTCATCGACGCCGGACAGGCGCCGCTGGCGCTTGCGGACCAGTTGCGGCTCGAACGAGCCTTCGCGGTCGCGGGGGACGTCGATCTGGACCGGGCCGACCTCGGTCAGCACGGTCTTGGAGCGGACGCCGTTGCGCGAGTTCCCGCTGCCGGCCCCGGCCGGGTCGTGCTTCTCGTAGCCGAGGTGATCCGTCATCTCGCCCTCGAGAGCTGACTCCAGGAGCTTCTTCGTGAGCTGCTGGAGCAGGCCTCCGGCGCCGGTGAGCTGCAGCCCGCTCGCGCGGGCCCGGTCGACGAGCTGCCCGATCAACTGGTCGTCCAGGGCGTCCGGCTGCAACTCAACCGGCCGCACGGCCTCCACGGCCTCGGCCGAGACGGTCACGTCTGTCATCAGGTGCTACTTCCTTGATCGGGAGTTACACCGTTCTTTTTACAGACCCGACGGCCGCGGATGCGGGGGCATCACCCTGCGCCAAAGGGCAGTCGTCGAATATTTGAGGGCCGCTAGGCGGCCAAGGCGAGCGATATTGCCGACGCGATACCTGTGAACGTTGGGTCGCACGCAGCGACCCAACTCGGCTTGAAGGACGCGTACTCCTGAGGTACGGGAGTGACCTGCGTCGGACACGAAGTAGGCATCGGTGCCAACACGGCGCCCAGAGGCGCCGTGTTGGCCCAATATCCAAGGCTGTTCCAGTAGCTCCACGAATTCCGTCCCATTCCCCAGGTCGGCGAGAACGACTGCGCTCACATAGCCCTGGTGGCGCTGGTTGGAGAAGTCGGCCTGGCCGATGTTCGGCAGGACGATGACGAGGTCCATGTTGCCTGCGGTGGTCGGGCCGTCATCTTCGTCCACGACTCGGGCGTCGTCCAGGCTCGCCGAGTGACCTGCGTCAACGAGCCTGATCGATAAGGGCGACCGCTCTCCTCAGCCCTGCACCACCACCGCCCGCGCGGGACGGGACTGCGAAGGCAGTGAGGTTTTCTCAGCGAAATGATCTTTGCCGTGTCGAGGCAAGTGGCGGGGCGTGACCAGGTGCCGGGTCCTGGTTGCGGACAGACGTGAAGCCCCTGGTAGGACAGGTCTCTCTCACAAGATCGTCCACTCAACCAGAGGCCTCACGTTGGTCACCTATAGTGCCACGCTCGACGTCCCGCGCCACGTCGTCGAGTTCCTCGCCCGGCTGCTGGCCACCCACCGGAACCTGATCGGCACGCCGAGAAGATCCCGGGCGCTCGGGCCGTTCCGCCAGGCAGTGCTGGTGCTTCGCTGGTTCCGCGAGCGCGGCTGCGTGCACTGCCTGGCCCGCGACGCCGGCGTCTCCCAGGCCACCGGCTACCGGTACCTGCACGAGGGCATCGACGTCCTCGCCGACCAGGCCCCCGACCTGCACGACGTTCTCGACCGCTGCCGACGCGAGGGCATGACGCATGTCGTCCTCGACGGCACGCTGATCGAATCGGACCGCCTCGCAGGGGTCCGCGAGAACGGCAACGACCTGTGGTTCAGCCAGAAGCACAAGGCGTTCGGCGGCAACATCCAGTTCCTGGCCGCCCCGGACGGCACCCCACTGTGGGTCTCGGACGTCGAACCCGGCTCCACCCCGGATATCACCGCCGCCCGCATGCACGCGCTGCCCGCCCTCTACAAGGCGGCAGCGGACGGCCTGCCGACCCTGGCTGACAAGGGCTACATCGGTGCGGGCATCAGCATCCGCATCCCGGTCCGACGCCCAAAGGGCAAGTCCGAACAGGCACTTCACGTCGACACTCGCATGTTCAACACCCTGCTGAGGCACGTGCGAGCCCTCGGCGAGCGCACCGCCGCCGAGCTCAAGCAGCGATGGCGCACCCTGCAGCACGTCACGCTCAGCCCCAGCCGGATCGGCGACATCGCCCGCGCCGCCCTCGTCCTCAACGGAATCTGGAAGTGATCACCGTTGAGAAAACCTCAGTGGCGTTGCGAACCACCCCTACCGGAGCTCAGTTCGCGATGCCGCAGTACTGCTGCTGCTTGCCGATCGCCCGGTACATGCAGTCGGCGTTTTCCAGCAGGAGCAGCACCGCCTCTCGATTGCGGCTGGTCTCCCGGTCGATGATCGAGCCGGGCGGGTAGAAGCCGCCGCCGCTGCTGGAGGTCGGGTACATCTCGAAGGTGTACGCGAAGATCCGGTGCGCGCCCCACAGCCAGTCGTCGATCGACCCGTCGGTGATGTACAGGTCGCTGGACTGCTCGGGGGTGTAGCCGTTGGTGGCGGCCATGGTGCGGCCGAAAGTGGCGAAGGTCTTCGCCTCGTCGGCCGTCATGCCGCTCGCGGTGTCCGCGTTGGTCCAGCCGAACGGCCACAGCACCAGCTCGCTGTAGGTGTGGAAGTCGATGGCCGCGGTGATCTGCTGCTTGCCGCTGACCACCCGGGTGCGGACGAAGTCGGCGACCACCTTGGTCTCCGTTGCGGATTCGGGCGCGCTGCCCCGGTAGGTTTCGCTGGAGGTGAAACCGGATGAGCCTCCGCAGCAGCCCCACTTGTAGTTCCAGTTCCGGTTGAGGTCGGTGCCGATGTACCTGCTGCCGGTATTAGGTTGTCGGTCCTTGCGCCAGCTGCGGTAGTTACCGGTCGCGATGTCGTACTCGCCACCGTCCGGGTTGAGGTCCGGGACGATCCAGATCTCCCGACTGTTGACGATGTTCGCGATTCGCGAGTCGCTCGCGTACTTGCCGCCGAACTCGTGCAGCAGGTAGAGCGCCATTTCGACGGTGAGGTGCTCGCGGGCGTGCTGGTGGAAGGTGAGCAATACCTCGGGCTCGCTTTCGTCGGTGGTGACGTTGTCACTCACCTTCACCGCGACGATGTCTCGGCCTTCGTATGACTTACCGATCACCTGCTTGCTCATGATCGATGGGTGGGCGGCGACCACCGCGTTGATGTCGGCGGTGGCCTCGGCGTAGTTGTGGTAGGCGGAGTCTTTGCTCGGGAAGTCGTTGAGCGTGGTACTGAGCTGCGGGGCTTCCTGCTCAGGGCCGGGCAGAGCGATGGGCTTCCAGCCGAGCGCCCTGAGCCGCAACAGTTCGGCTGCGTTGGCGCTGACCACCAGGGAGCGGGCGTCCACCTCGTCGATGGAGGCGCCGGTGGCGGCGATCACGGTCCGCTCGGCGACGGTGCTCGGGCCGTCGACCGCGTACTGCCTGACGGTCTCGTCGACGGTGACGTTGGGCGCGCCGGACCGGGCGGATGCGGAAGTCATGGTGAGGGGCGTGGCGAGGGCGAGCGAGAGCAGGGCGGCGACGGCGAGGGCCGGCCGGCTGCGTCGGGGCAGTCGCATGACTGTCCTCCTGGGGGGCCGCAGGAACGGAGGGAGGAACGAGGCGCGCCCAGCCGATGGTGACTTAATGTCATGAATCAGTCAATGCGTCCAGCATTAGTGAACGCTATTGCCATGACTGGCACTTGGCGGAAAACGGGCTCAACTGGGGACTGGGGCAGCGCCTCGGTCGCCACCCGTGGGACCGCACCGTGACCCTGCGAAGCGACGGCGCGAGGGTTATTCACGCTGGTGGGACCGAGTCGCGGGGCTGTGTGCGCACCGGCCTGTGCACCCCGGTCGGCCGACTGTGCATCTGCGCCTCTGGTTCGGTGCGCATCGGGTCGGTGGGCGGCGTGCGCACTGGTGGTTGTGCGTGTTCCGGCCAGGGGGCTGTCGCGGGGACCGGCTACTCTGCCTGACCATGGATCGGGGTTTCGACGCGCGGGGAATCAAGGCATCGGACGGAATCGACGCGCGAGGAATCAAGCCCGCGTCCGAGGCGTCGGCCTGCCGGAGCGCGGGGCCGCACTGCGCGCTGGCGGCCGTGGGCGGCGGCCGGTGTACTGCTCGCGGTCGTGTTCGTCGAAGGCGTATCGGCGGCGCCGCGCGGAGGGGCAGGACAGGGCGGTGGCGGATGCCCTGATTGCCTCGCGCGTCGAAATTCCGGACGGGCCTGATGTCGGCGGCCAGGAGTTGCTGGACCTCGCGGCCGGTGTGCAGCGTGCCGCGGCCCGTTTCCTGGAGGAACCTGGGCGACTCCCGCCACGGCGGCATCGACCCGCGTGGTGGCCAGGCGCTGGAGCTGCTCGAGCGCAGCCTCGCCGCCTCCGCCCAGCGCATGCTGCGCACCGCCCACGCCCTGCGCTACGCCATGCTCGCCGACCGACGCCAGGCCGAGGCCGCCGGCCGACCCTTTCCAGTGGAACGGATCGGAGAAGAAACGGACCATTGCAGCAGCAGGTGCGCGCCCGGTGTGAGCTTGCCTGGGAGGCGGTCCAGCAGGGACAAGGCTGAGAGAGAGCCGTCGGGCCTCTCGCGTACGGCCGGGCCCGTAGGTACCCGTCCGGAACCAGTAGCCCCTTCGGCCGTCGTGTCAGAACTCGGTGTTGATCACCGCCTCGACCAGGACCCGACCGGCCGGCGTCAGCTGGATCCGTCCGGTGCTCTCGTCCGCGACGGCAAGGCCCCGTTCGGCCAGCGAGCGGAACCGCCGCCGCCACGGCTCGTCGAACAGCGAGCGCCCGGGGAAACGCTGCCGGTGCAGGTCGTCGCGCAGCGGCTGGAGCGTGGTCAGTGCCATTTTGATGGCTCTGCTCTCCTGCGCGGCTGGTGAGAACCGGGTCGCGGAGCCCAGCGGGACCCGCCCGGCTTCCACCGCCGCCGTGTACGCCCGCCAGTCCACCTCGGTGATCGCCTCCGAGTCTCGGCAGCTCGAGCTGCCTCCCAGCCCGATGGCGACCTCGGCGTCCTGCCGGTCTTGGTCGACCATGATGGACTTCCAGACTTCCGGGCCGACGGAGTCCAGCGCGAAGTACATCGTGGGCTGCTCGCGGTAGCCTGCTGCGGTCAGGCCGTCGATGAGCACCTCGCGCATCTGGTACTGCTCGCCGAGGGACGGCCAGTGGTACCCGGCGCCGGCCAGCCGGGCGCGGTAGGCGGGCAGTTGCCAGGGCGCCGGCTGATCGCCGGACACCCCGGTCCTGGTGTCCGCGTACGACCGCAGGTGGAGTTTGGTGCAGACCACCGCCGTGACCTTGTTCTCGACGACGAGATCGAGGTCGCGGCGCACGCTGTCGACGCTCTGGTCGAGCAGCCCGTACATCAGGTCGACGCTGATCCGGTCGAAGCCGACGCGTTGCGCGTTCCGGATGAAGTCCAGGCACATCCTCGCAGTGTGTCGGCGGCCGCTCAGTTCGAGGACCCGGTCGTCGAACGACTGCACCCCGCAGGAGAGTTTGCGGCAGCCCAGCTCGGCGAGCAGCTCCAGCTTCTCGGCTGTGAGGGTGCTGGGATCGCCTTCGAAGCGGATCGCCGTGTCTGGTCCGAACCGGAAGTTCTCCCGGTAGAAGCGGATCAGCCGTCGGATGGCGTCCGGTGGCAGCAGCGACGGGGTACCGCCGAACACGTTGAACTCGCCGATCGGCGCGGACGCCAGGCGGGGGACCTCGCGCAGCCACAGTTCCGCCTCGCGGACGTTCCAGTCGACCCAGCGGGCGGCCTTGCCGGCGGCGGCCTCGCCGTCCCCCCTGACCAGCACCACCGGGTACTGGCAGAACCGGCACCGGTAGGCGCAGGTGGGGATGTAGGACCAGAGGTGAATCGGCGCGGTCCCGGCGAGCTGCCTGTCGAGATCGGTGAGGAAGTCGGACGGTGCGTAGTCGGGGACGTCGCCGGGGAACACGTGGGCGCCGAACGGGTCCTCGGCGACGTACCGGAGCAGTGCCCGATTGGCGGGGTCGGTCAGGACGTCCAGCACCGCCGGCGGCGCGTGCCGGGGGTCGGTCGCGTGCAGCGAGGCCAGCACCCCGTCGTCTGCCAGCGCCATCAGAACACGCCGCCGTTGCCGAAGTAGTTGTGCGCCTCGCCGGACTCCCGGTCCTCGCAGAAGTAGCGGACGAACTCGGTGAACCGGTCGGCGGGGACGTCCTGCAGGCACGGCGGCAGGGGCGGCGCATGGCCGACGTCTTCGCCGACGGTGGCCCGAAGCCGGGAGAACAGCTCGTCGGCGAACTCGAAGTACAGCCTGTAGGACGGTGTCTTGCACGAGTGGATCGCGGTGAAGTCGACGAGGCGCATCTCGTCCTTGATCTCGGCGATCCGGCGTCCGAGACGCTGGGCGAGCGACGCGCCGAAGAAAGCGGTCACGGCGTCGTCGTCGAGCAGCGAGGGGCTCAGCATCACCGGCAGCAGGGTGTTCTTCGGCACGAAGTCCTTGACGGAGAACTCCCATGCCTGCCGGGCCTCGTCCTCGGTGAGGTCCCGCCCGCAGTCCTCGGACGGGTCGGCGAGGCGGATGTCCCGCATCACGATGATGCCGTCGCTGCCGTAGGCCCGGCCGCGAATCACCTCGTCCAGCGCGTGGTCGATCCGGCGCGGGTTGATCTCCACGCGCGAGCCCGGCACGTAGGCGATGTCCTCGCCGGAGGCCCGGACCCTGATCCCGAAGTCCCAGTCGTCCGACAGGTGGTTGACGAAGCGTCCATCCCGGAGTTGGTAGAGGAGCTCGATCCCGCCGACCCGCTCGTAGACGTCGCGGTCGACCGCGAAGCCCTTGCCGTCGGGGAAGCCGCCGAACAGGGCGAACGTCACCGCACGGCAGCGCAGCGTGCGCTCGACGGCGCTCCACAGGCGCGGTCGGCGGGCGAAGTGCGCGGCGTCGTAGAAGTAGTCGCAGACGCCGATCGCGGCCTTGCCCGACTCCATCGCGGTGAACAGCTCCCACAGCCAGTGCGGGTCGACCCGGCAGTCGGCGTCTGCGGAGACGAGGTAGTAGCGCTGGTCGGTGCCGGACCGCCGGCGCAGCCGGCTGCGGGCCGCCGCGAACTCCATTCCGGTCCGCCGGGCGCACGCGACCCCCTGCTCCGGCTCCCGGACGATGTGGACGGCGAGGTCCGGTCGGGCGGCCGCGAATCGGCGCGCGATGTCGACGGTGCTGTCGGTGGAGTTGTTGTCCACCAGGACGACCTCGTACAGCGACCGGTCCATCGGACCGTCGCCCGCCCGCTGGCCATACAGCGACTCCAGCACGTCCGGCAGGTTCTCTGCCTCGTTGTATACCGGGATCACGACGCTCAGCCGGGTCCGCTCGCCCGTCGGCATCATGGCCAGAGCGGTCAGCACCTCGGCGGCCCGGCCGCTGCCGAAGTGCCGCTCGCCCAGCGTCCGGTTGAACCGTGCTGTCTCCCGGCGCAGCCGCTCGTCGAGGAGGAACTCGGCCACAGCGTCGATGAAGGCAGGGGTCGGCAGGTCTCCGTCGGTGAGCTCCATGACCGGTGCCCGGAACCCCCTGTCCCCGTACACCGTGTCGTACAGCGCGTAGCGGGTGGTCAGGTAGGGGACTCCGGAGGCGATGGCCTCGCCGATCGGGTTGCCGAAGCTCTCATAGTCGTACGAGGTGAGGAAGGACACCACGTCGGCGTGGGCGAGGAGGTCGCGAACGGAGTAGCCGCCGCCCGACGGGCGCCCGACGTCGGCGTCGTGGGGCGCCAGCCGTCCGCTGAAGACGACGCGGTCCCGCACGCCGAGCGACTCGGCCAGTCGGCGGAGCCGGGTCTGCTCGCCGGGCGACTCCGCGGTGTCGCCGGCCACCAGGAGGTGGCAGTCGACGCGGCCGACCAGGCCGGCCAGTAGATGGATGTCCCGGTCGATCCGCTTCTGCGGGATGACCCGCGTGCAGCGGGCGATGAGCATGGTGTCCTCGGGAACCCCGTGCTCCCGGCGGAAACCGGCGTTACGGTCGTCGACGACGGCCGGCTGCGCGGTGAACGCGTTGGGCAGCACCGCGATGTGCCGCAGGCCGGGCGCCCAGGCGAGGGTTCTGCGCCGCGCCTCCTCGTGCAAGGCGAGGTACTGGATGTGCGGCGAGTTCACCGGCGCCACCGTGTGCGGGTACGGGAAGTCGCCGTACTTCCTGATGCCCGGCTCGCTCTGCCACATCAGGTCGTGGTCCCGCCACAGCACGAACCGGCCGAGCCCGTTCTGCCGCCCATAGCGGTCGATCGCCCGGTAGAGCGCCTTCGTGTAGGCGATGTTTTCCGGCAGAGTGCCGTTCTCGACCATCACCAGGGAGACGCCGAGCCGCCGCCACTTGTCGACGATCAGCTGGCTGAGCGCTTCGGCGACGGCCTCCACCCGGGGGAGCAGGCTCTCGCCCGCCCCCTTCTGCACGCACTCCCGCAGAACGGCCGCGACGAACGCCTGGTCGTAACCGGGGACCTCCCCGACGCCGTCGATCCGGTCGAGCCGGACCCACTCCGGAAACAGGGCGGCTTCGTCCCCGTAGGGCCTCAGAAAGGCGTTCTTGTCGGCCTTCACGTCGTAGCCGAGGTCGAGATGGACCCGATGGCCGTGGCCGTGGAACAGCCGCGCGGTCTTCACGAACTCCACCACCACACCCGAGACGGGCGTGGCGTCGAAGGAGATTCCCCACAGAACGGTCATGGATTCGGCGCTCCCTGCCTGCCGCCGGATTCCTGTCGGTCCGACGCTAAGCGGTCCGCGACGGCCCCACCACTTGTAGCCATCGACCGCGCCCGGGATCCGTTCGGCGAGAGCCGGCCGCCATCCTGTCGAACCTTCACGTCGATCCGCAGCGCGGCCTCGTCGGCGGTGGCGACGTACAGCTCCGCGACGCGCCCGACTACGCGGACGTCGTCGGCGGCCAAGACGGCGGGCGCGGGCGAAGACAGTCAAGACCGCTGTGAAGACGGCGATCCAGACCAGGAAGTCGGCCCAGGCGAAGGCGGCATCGGCCGCGGTCGACCAGGCGCAGGAGCCGTCGAAGGGTTGCCGGCGGCGGACCGATGCGGACAGTGTTCTCGGTGTTCTCCGGCAGGCCGAGAAGTCCCTGCGTGCCCGGGACGTGGCGGAGCGCCTCGGGCTCGATGGACGAATGGTGCCGTCGACGCGGTGCGCACGATGTCGGAGGGCCTCGCGGGCCAAGTACACCGGCCGCGGCCTGTACACGGTGGCCGACTGGCCCGTGCGGCTTTGCTGCTCTCTCTGGCTCCCGGCCGGGCGGAGAGCAGCAGTGCAGGCACTTCGGCTGGCGGACCTCGAGCCGGAGCGCCCGTCCCCGGCCGCCTGCCCTGACAACCTTCCGTGCGCTTGTCCGCGGGCCGCCCGCGCGTTTGCTCCCGCCACCGGCAGGTGACACTGGGCGGTGTGACGAACGAACACCGTTCTCAGCAGCCTGCCCGATCCCGGGGCGAGCGGCCCGCCGCCGCTGTTCCGCGTGCCCGCCGACCGGCTGCGCCGGTCTGCCCGGCGCTGTTCCAGGCTCCGCCCGAGGGTGAGCCCGCCCCCGCGCCCGGACCCCGCCGCTCGGCCGCTGTGCCTGCCGTCGCCTTCTCCGACCCCGGCGCCTGTCTGCTGCGCTGACCGGTCGACCCTGCCTGCCAGGATGGGCCGGGGTGGGGAACCTGCACCGCGTGCGGCCGGCGTTCGCTACCGTGGGACGCGCGGCTGGTTGCCACGGCCGCGCTGTGTGCCCCGGGACGGCGCCACCGGCCCGGGCTGTCGGAGGTGCCCCGACCGGGTGCCCGAAGGAGCTGCCCCATGAGTCACACCCCTGCGGACGACGGCCGCGAGCCGGTCGCCGACCACGCCGCCGACGCCCTGCGCTCCTGGGCCCAGGCCGAACGCACCCAGGCCGACGCACTCGCCCAGGTCCTCGAGGACATCGCCGCCAACGGCCTGCCCGACCCGGAGACCTGCGTGCCCTGGGAGGAACTGCGCGATCAGCACCTCGCCGAGCTCGCCGGCGGGCAGACTGAGCACCGTGCCGCCTAGCCACGCCCCGCGCCGGGCCCGGATCGTCTTCCACGACCCGGCCGTCCGCCAGATCGCCAAGCTCACCGGGGCCGAGACCCATCGCCTCGACCGCGCCCTCGTCGCAGTCTCCCTTCTCCCGGACATCGGCGAGCTGCGCCGCGACGTCCCGCTGCGGGACTACCGGGACGAGGTGGAGGGCGTGCGCATCATCTACTTCGCCACGGCCCTTAAGACCACCGTGATCGCCGTATACATCGAGGCCTGAACCGCGGGCAGGGCGACTGCGCCGTCTCGCACGGCCACCGGCCGGGGTGGGCCCCCTCGCACCGCGCCGCATACCGTCCGGCACCGAACAGCGGCCCCTGAGCGTTCTCGATCATGTCTGCCAAGTGCCGGACCGCGGCCTGGACTTGCTGGTACTCATGAACGGGCCGGCCGCGTGGGCCAGCCGCAGACAGCAGGGGGTAGAAGCAGGTGGGTGCACCGGTCGAGACGCCGTCCAGACGGCGACGTCGAGCACGTCTGATCGCGACGGCCACCGAGCTGACGGGGGAGTGCGCGCAGACGGACCCTGCCGCGCCGTACGGGCCGGCTCGGGCTGGGATCAGCGCATGATCGCGAGGCCTACCCACGTCTACGTGGTGACGCACAGCGCCACTCAGACCGTGTTCTATGTGGTGAGGGCATCGTTGATTGATGCATGGGACGGGGTACGTGGAGTTGGATTGTGCCGGACGGGTTGTGGGAGATCGCGAAGCCGCTGATCCCGCCGGACCGGGTGCGGCCGCAGGGCGGTGGGACGCAGAACACGCCTGACGAGACGCTGTTCGCGGCGATCGTTTACGTGCTGGTCAGCGGGTGTGCATGGCGTGCGCTGCCGCCCTGCTTCGGCATCTCCAAGTCCACCGCCCACCGCCGCTTCCTCATCCGGTCGAAGGCCGGGGTGTGGGGCCGGCTGCACGAGGCGGTCCTGCGGCGCCTCGACGACGTCGGCCTGCTCGACGTCTCCCGCATCGTCCTCGACTCCGCCCACGTGCGGGCCGAAAAAGGTGCCCCTATGGTTTTCGTCAAGCGATAAGGGCTGCTGGGGGTTCGTAGAAGGTGCCGTCCCGGAGCATGGCGAAGAGCACGTCGATGCGCCGTCGGGCGAGGCAGACGAGGGCGGCGACGTGGTGTTTGCCCTGTCGTCGTTTCTTGTCGTAGTAGGCGCGTGATTCGGGCTGGGACAGCGAGGCGAACGCGGCGAGGTAGAAGGCCCGTTTGAGCTGCTTGTTACCGCGCCGGGAGGGATGCTCGCCGCGTATGGAGGAGCCGGAGCTCCTGGTCACCGGTGCCAGTCCGGCATAGGCGGCCAGATGGCCGGCGGTGGGGAAGCTGCTGGCGTCGCCGACGTCGATGAGGATGCGGGCTCCGGTCCTGACCCCGATGCCGGGCATGGAGGTCAGGACCTGGGAAAGAGGGTGGGCCTCCAGCAGTTCCTCGATGCGGGCGGCGAGGAGTTTGCGTTGGTCGAGCACGGAGCTGAGCGAGCTGGCCAGGCTGGGGATGATCAGCGAGGCGGCGTCGGTGCCGGGCACGACGACGCTCTGCTCGTCGAGGGCTTCGAAGATGTCCTCGACCAGACGCTCGGCCAGCCGTGGGGCCTTGGGCCGCAGCAGGGTCACCAGTCGGCGCCGCCCAGCCTTCCTCAACTGGACCGGGGAGCCGTGGAGTTCGAGCAGCGTCAGGATGGCGGGGTGGTCCAGTCTTGGGCCCAGGACCCGCTCCAGCGAGGGGTGGATCTGGGTGAGCAGGCCGCGCAGGCGGTTCTTGATCCTGGTGGATTCGGTGGCCAGATCGTCGTCGAAGCCGACGATCATCTCCAGCTCGGCAACCGTCTCGTCGGACGGCGCCACGTCGCGCAGGGTGTGCGGCATCGTCCGCGCGGCGTCCGCGATGATCACCGGGTCCCGAGCATCGGTCTTGGCCTCGCCGGCGTAGAGGTCGGCGATCCTTCGCATCGTCAGGCCAGGCAGGTAGGCAACTCGGCAGCCCGTCTCGCGGGCCACCGCAAGCGGCAGGGCACCGATCGAGGCAGGCTGGTCGACCACCACCAGCACGGTGCCGTGCTTGGCCTGGAGCTTGCTCAACACCTCGCGCAGTCTCGGCTCGGTGTTGGGCAGCCGCTTGTCGAGGACCCGTTTGCCGACCGGGGTCAGAGCGGTGGCGTGGTGTTCGCCCTTGCCCACGTCCAGGCCCAGGTAGACGTCGATGTCACCCCTGTCGATCACGCGCTCTCTCCACCGTGGTCGTGTCCTTCCCGGCCTCACCTGCGACACCAGCGTGCCGGCATCCACGTTACGAAGAGCCTGCCTCACCCGGGGCGGGATCGGGCGCTCGTGCCCCTAATCAGCGGTCTGCCAATGCCTCCCGGGCCCGGTGACAGCACCTTTTCGATCATGATCGACTGGGGCAGCAAGTCATGCGGGCCCGGAGACCGGGAACCCCATTGCGGGGCCGCGAAAACGGTAACGGGCGGACTCACAGGTCCGAGCCCCGTGGACCGGGGCAAGCCGGGTTCCAAAATGCACATCCTGTCGGACGCGGGCGGACTGCCCCTGGTCGTCGACGTCACCGCCGCGAACACCCACGACAGCAAGGCCCTGAAACCCGTCGTGGAGGCCCATCTGGCGAGACGGGCCCGGGACCCGGACCGCTGGCGCAAGCCCGGACGCCTGCACGCGGACAAGGCGTTCGGCGTGCCCCATCTGCGAAAGTGGCTGCGCGGCAAGCGGATCGGCGTCCGGATCGCCCGCAAGGGCATCGAGTCGAGCGAACGCCTCGGTCGCCGCCGGTGGGTCATCGAGCGGACCATCTCCTGGATGACCGGCTACCGCCGACTCAGCCCCCGCTACGAACGCGATCCCGACAACTACCTGGCACTCCTCCGGCTCGCCGCAGCCCTGTGCTGCTACAAACGCCTGATCCGACTCACCACGTAGGACACGGTCTTATGCCGCCCGCCTGCTGTCGGCAGTTGCTCCGCGGTTCGGTGGCTGGCCGGGGTGCCGAGGCGTTGATCGGCCCGTCGCCGTCTTCCCTCGCGTTGTCTTTTCCCTGCGTTCGCGCTGGCGTCGTGCCAGTCCTGCGCGGGGTGCGGGCCGAGGCCGAGGAGGGGCGGGATTCACTCGGCTGGGTTCGTCATGCTGTGCCTCCTGTAGAGCTCTTTCAAGAGGGTCCGGTGCGTGCTGTCCCAGCGGTCGAAGGCACGCATGAGGGCATCGAGGGACTGCGGGTTGGGGTGCCGCTCCCTCGCGCTGGACAGGAAGCTGCCCATGACCCGTGAACGGTCGACGTACTCCACGAGCGTGACGAACGCAGTCCGGGCGCTGGGATCGCTCAGGAGCGGCAGGGCGTCGGGGCGTAGATCGGCCACCGGGATCGGCAGCAACGCCGTCGCGACGTCGCCGAGCGACTTCAGCCACTCCTCGTCGGGTGCCGCGTCGTGGAGCACCTTTCGGATCGCCGGCCGAAGCTCGGGATTGTCCCCACGCAGGGCCGATAGGGCGCCGGGCAGGATCGGGGCATCGGGAGCTCCTGCCTCGAAACTCCGCCTCGCGACACGCCCGGCGAGGCCGCCGAGGATGTCGTGCGAGCGTACGGCGTTGCGACCGCCGATGCCTGACCCGTGCGCCCGATCGGCGAGCTCCTCGAGCTCCCACGCCACGTCGTTGAAACCGCGATTGAACGTGAGGAGTCCGAAGGCCCTCATGACCTCGGGGTCCGGGACGAGCAGGCCGGCGACGTCCGGGAAGAGCGGAATGCTCCCGCGCCAGGGCAGCCTTGCGCCGGTCAGGAGGTGCACGGCGTACTGCCGCAACTGGTCGACCGGAAACCCCGTGGAGGGCGGGGCCTTCAGGTCAGGTCGGGACGGACGCTTCACCCCCGACGGCGCGCGGCCGGTCGCCACCCGTCCGAGGGCGGTCAGGAAGGTCCTGGTCATCTCGGAGGCCTGATCGGCGTCCCCGGGGGACACGGGGTGGAGCAACCGCTGCCGTGCCGGTCCGTCGTCCGACACGATGAGGTTCACGAACTCGTGGCGACCGGACGGGCGGAGGTCCAACGCACGGGCCTGCTCCGCGAAGCCGTTCCAGCGGGCGCTGTTGCAGAACGCCTGCGCGATCCACCCCGGTTGTACCGCCGCCGACGGCCACGGCCGGTCGAGGAAGAGATCGACGGCCGCCTCTGGCTCGCCGAGTTCGACGAACGACGAACCGGCGACCTCGACGTGGTGCACCCAGAGGCCGTCGGGGAGCAGTGCGGCCTGTGCGGGTTCCAGCCGGTCGCCGCGCAGCAGTCGGAGCCGGGCTTCGACGGCTGGGGCCAGTTCGGACACGCTCTCGCCGAGCTCGCGTGCGAACCGGATGTGGTAGTCCCGCCGGGCCAGGGGCAGGCCCTGCGCGTCCCACTCGTCAACGGCCGGCGCCAGGTGCTCCGTTTCGAGCATCAGCCGGTGGTAGTAGGCCTCAATGTTCTCCGTCGTCGGCGGTTCCGTGACGTCGACGCCCTGCGGGTGGTACCAGGCAGCCGCGCGCTCATGGATGGCGCGGATCCGATCGTGTACGGCAGGGTCGCGGGACATGAGGGCGAGCATCGAGCGCCGCACCTCGGGCAGATGCTGCAGGCTGCCGTCGGCCGCCCGCCGCACCAGCCAGACCTCGTCGGCGAGCCGGTCGACGAGGCCGGTCGCCTCGGCGATCGTCATCCCGGTGAACCCGCACGGCTCGGCCAGGACCTCCATGACGATCTCCGGCGTGACGCGCCGCAGGACCAGGCCGGGGTGGGCGAGCATCCGCACCCGGTCGTCGCCGATGTGTTCGAGGAACCGGTCGTACAGCACCACGCGGCGCAGCTCTTCGTCCAGCCCCCGAGCCGTGGCACCAGCGGCGAGGAAACTCTCGCGCTCCTCCGGGCCGAGGCCGCCGGCGAACCGCGCTGCGACGTGCAGCGTGAGCGGGTTGCCGCCGACCTGGGCGGCGAGCCGGGGCGCGACATCCCTCCCCACGCCGAGTCGGAGCAGGAGCTCTGTGGCAGGACCGGGATCCAGGTCGACGAGGTCGACACTCTCACCGGGGATGCGGGAGAACTTCGCCCGTCCCGACACGACGACGCGCAGACCGGAGATCCCCATGGACAGGTGGAGCTTGTCGAGCCACTCCGCCATGACGGTCTCGGGATCGTTCCACGTGGACCGCGGGCCGGCGAAGGGCCGTGCCCGCTGCCATTCCTCGAATGTGTCGAGGACGAGCAGCACCGGCGCGTGGCCCCGCCTCGAGTGCCTCAGCAGGTCGCCCACCATCCATTCGAGGGAGGAGGAGCTGCGGGTCGACCGCTCGACGTACTGGCCGGCGTCCAAGCCCAGCTCCCTGCGCTCAGACCGGGACCGCGTCTCCGCCGCCCTCGCCTCAGCCAGACCAGCGGCGAGTTCAGGCCAGGCGACCTCCAGTTGACGGGTGACGTCGAAGCTCAGCTCGACCTCGGCGTCCGGGCGGAACGCGACCCGGTCGAGGTCGATCACGACCACTGCGGGCGCGTGTCCTCCCAGCGCGTGCGCTCCCGTCAGCAACGACTCGAGCCGGGGCCTCAGGATCTCGCCGAGGAGCGTCGACTTCCCGGTGCCCCCGATGCCGGTCAGGGTCAGAACAGGCACGCCTCGGCCGAGTTCCGGTGCCGGAGCTTCGACGAATGCCTCCAGCAGGTCGCGCTCGCGGTCCCGCCCGACGACTCCGTGCGCCAGCAGGCCCGCGTAGCTCTTGAGGACCGACTCGACATGGACCGCCGCGGAGGTGCGCGCGAGGATCGGGCCGACGTCTTTGACGTCAGCCGCCCATAGGAGCGCCTGCGCCACGTCGGCGGTCGAGGCCCCACCGACGACGTGCCCTGGGAGGCGGGTGGCGCCCGGGTCAGCACGGAACCCCTCGGCGAGCAGCCGCCGCAGCACGCGACCGGCCGGATCCGTCTCCACGTGTTCGGCCCGCCGCAGCGCGCCGGCGAGCCCGGTCTCGGTGGACGCCAGCTGCTCCAGCGTGCTGGACCGGTGCGTGGAGCGCATCGTCCACGTCATCCGCCCGTCGACGACGGCACGGTCGAACTCGGCCGCGATCCCGCCGAGCACCTCCGCACGACGGTCCGCACCGGCCTGCGGCCCGACGAGGTCCGCGGGTCGCACGGCGCCGCTCACGGCCGCGATCTCGCGGATCATTTCGATGTCCGGCGGCTCACCCTCCGGCCGTCCGACGTGCGGGTCCGACTCCCAGGCGAGTCTTCGGGCGAATGCCGCGACCTCTGAGGCTGGGCGCGCCGCCCACGCCTCGCGGAGCGTCTGCAGGTGAGGATCGACCGGAAGCCGTTCCGGATGTCCCATGTCGCCTGCCGGTGGTCCGTTCATGATGCACTGCCGCGTTCTTTCACCATGGCGTCGATCAGGGGACCGACCATGCGGGCCACCTTGGAGCGCGCGCGTTCCGCGATCGGGTAGGGGCACGCGACGCTCAGCGACTGTCCGGCGGCGGCCAGGGCGTTCTGCACCATCGACACCAGAGCTGCGATGACCTCCGGTGATGCGCCTGGCGGTTGGAGGGTGCGCGCGATGTCCTCCTCCGACGGAGGTCCGAGGTAGTCGATGCTCTCCTCGAACACGCTCGGGAGGGTCTCCTGCCACCCGGCCAGCACGAGGCGGACACCGGGCGACTGCCGCAGTGCGAGGACGAGCTGGCGCACGAGGTCCACGACTGCAGCCGACGGGCGTGCGACCGTGCTGTCGAAGCCTTCGAGGACGAGCCACGCCCCGTCCGCCCTCGCGATCTCCACGAGGGTTTCGGACAGGGCGGGTGCGGTGCGGCTGCGCACCTCGCGTTGGCGGGTGGTGAGCCCGGTCGTCGGAGGCGCATCGGTCGCCGAACTCGTGCCGGCCGTGGTGGCGAAGGCGCCCGCCACCTTGTCGGCGAAGCTCGCGGCGTCGTCGCTCTGGCAGTTCGCGACGTCGATCGCCGCGTACGCCCCGCCGAAACGTGTGACGACGGCATGGACGAGGTGCTTCGTGAACCGGAGACCGAGTCCCGGCTCCCCGACGACCGCGATGAGGCGTTCCGGCGGAGTGGCACCGGGAGACCGGCTCCGCCAGATCCGCTCCATCGTCTCGAGCCGGCCGATGACGGCGCGGGTCACTGGGGCGCCCTGCCGGTTGAGTTTCTCGACCTGCGGCACGAGCGGCCCGGTCCCGCGGAGGTCCAGCCACGCCAGCTGTGATGACCAGGACGTCCTGGGGATGGCACGGTTGTAGGCCGCGCCGCCCTCGGCCTGCCCTTGTTGGGGTCCCGCCTGATGGAGACCGACGACGCGGAAGTCCACGTCGAAGACCGGTGCACCCGAAGATCCAGGGGACGTGTTCGCGGAGTGCAGGAGCCGTACGAGCGGATCCCCGAGGCGCTTGTCGACCGTCCCGACCGACCACAGCAGCGGGAGGACCCGGCCGACGCCGTCACCGGGGTGGTGCAGCACGTGGATCTGGAACGGGCGTCGAGGAATGGGCTCGCACGGGGGCATCGGGGGGCACGGGCGCGCCTCGGCCAGTCTCAGGATGGCGAGGTCCCAGGGCCCCTCCGCATCGATGCCGACGATGCTGTCGAAGACAAAGCCGCTGTCGGCGATCTCCTCGGCGGCAGGGGGGCTGTAGGACGCGAGCCACTCAGCGGCGAGCGGTGCCGTCGTCGGCGTCAGCCGTGTGGGCTGGGCCTCGCCGTCGAGCAGGTCCGTCATGTCCCCAAAAACCACGTGGATGCGGCTCGTCGAGCCGGCGCGTTGTGAGGCAGGCCCCGGGCCCGTCTCGTCGACGAGGTCGGACACCACGTGGGCGGCGGTCGCGACCAGGTTCGGGGTGATGAGGAGGCCGGTTCCGTGTCTCTCGTCGACGTCGATCCGGCACACGAGGTCGGAGGCGTTGAGGAGGCGCCGCGCAGCCACGCGGGCATCGACGGGCATGTAGGCAGACGAGACGAAGCGGTGCAGCGAGACGAGGCGATCGAACAGGTTCCGGCCGATGTCGACCGGCCCGTCGGTGATCAGGTCCGCCTTGGCCAGCGCGGCCTGGAAGGCGAGGAGCTTTCCCCGCCCCAGCGCGTTGGTGAACGCACTCGGCACGTAGTCGGCGGGATCCTCGTAGTCAACGTTGCGGATGCCTAGCTGGTCCAGGACGGCCCGGATGCGCGGGATATCGGGCTTGACGGACTCCGCCATCCTGCGGATGTCGGGGGCCCAGGACTCCGTCACGGGGATCACCAACCCGGTAGCACGGCGGCCAGTTGGGGTGTCGCCCCTTCCAGGCCGTGGGCCCAGTTCACCCGGTCGGGCACCCCGGCGAAGTGCAGCCCGAGCACCTTCCGTCCCTCGGCCTCCAGGTCGACGACGAGTGACCCGGAGCTGCCGCCGAGCGTGCTGGCGTCATGGCCGATGATCCAGCGCCGGGCGTCGTCGGCCATCTCGCCCCGACCCTCGGTGAGCACTCCGGGCGTGAGGCGCTTCACGCCCTTGACCCCGGCGAACAGCTCGGCGAAGACGTCCGGCGTCGTCGACCCCGCGTTGCCGGGAAAGCCGACAACGTAGACGATGCGCCCACGGGAGGCGAGCCCTCCGCGCGTTGCCGGGTCGTCACCCCTGGCCACCTGGACCGGGATGGGGAACTGCCGTTCCCCCGCGCGGTCGAGTTCGAGCACCGCCAGGTCGAGGCCGTCGAAGTTGACCCCTCGGATGGTGGGGTGATCGTGTTCGGGCGCCCCCGCAGGGCCCACCCCCAGCACACGGCTGATCGGGAAGGTGCGGTCCGGCGGCCCGCCGCCGATCTCCGCACCGAAGTCGACCGTGACACCGGGCTTGAGCGCCCCGGTGAACTCGTCGTCGGTGCGGGACGGGTTCGTGGAGATAGCCGTCAGGACGTGGTAGTTCGTCACGACGACGCCGTCGCCGATCGCCCACGCCGTGCCCTGGTAGCCGAGGAGCGCGTTGGGGTCGTTCACCCGGCCGACTGCCTGGCAGACGATACGGAGCTCGGCCTGGATCCGTGACAGGGACGCCGCCCAGTCCGCCGCTGCCGGCGCCGTGGTGTCGAAGAAGTCGTCCTCGACGAACAGCACCGGGCGGGACCCGTCGCTGTGGACGACAGCCTCCAGGCTCGCCATGTCCCGCAGGCCGAGCCGGGCGCCGGCGCCGCGGTCGACGACCTCGTGCAGCGCGTGCTCGGCGCCGCGCACAAGCTGCTCCATCGCCACCGGGTCTGCCCGCTCCCCGAGGCGCGCTTCGAGCCAGCCGATCTCGTCGGACAGTTGCGTGATCAGGCGCTCGGGGTCCGGAGGACCCGGCATGCCGCCCCCGCCGGCATGCTCGAGTCCTCCGTTCGACGATCCGCTGAGGAGCCGCTCGTAGGCGGCGCCGGCAGACATGGTGTCCCCGCCCGGCTCAGCCGACGCCCGCGGCCTGTGCGGTGGCCAGCGCCTCGACCCGGCTGCGGTACGCCTCGACCAGGCTGCCGTCGCCCGTACCGGGAAGCCCCTCCGTACCGGCCTCGAACGATCGCAGGACCGCGTCGGCCCGAGCCTGGCGATCCGCCAGCTCGTCCGCGGTGTGCGGGTACAGCAGGTTGAGCCCGCGCTTGTCGCCGTCCGACAGATCCTGCCCGTTACCGGTCGGCGCACAACTGCTGGGGGCGGACTTGTAGAAGAACTCCGGGAACCGATACAGCATCACGGATCGCGCGTCGAAGGGCCCGGCGACGACCTCAGGATCCTCCACGGTGCGGAGGTTGTGATCCACCTTCGCACGCGACCACCGGTTCGGCTCACCCGCGAGGTACGTGTAGATGCCGGGGCGCCGACCCTGGGCGTCCGGCACGAAGACGCCCCTCTCGTCCTGCGTGAGGTGGTAACCGGCATCGTCGTCCCAACGGAACTGGCTCTCGCAGGTGCCGCGCATGTTCTGGTGGGAGTGGTGGAATCCCAGTGCATGCAGGAACTCGTGACGCACGGTGCCCTCCCACTGGGCGGGCCTGTTCACCGCGTACTGCCCGAGGTTCAGGCTGCGCTGGCCGGGATTGCCCCCGACAGGGCCGCCTTCCGCAGCGATGGTGCGGTCCGTGCTGTCGGTGCCGACCAGGGAGAAATAGCCCTTCTGGTCGAAGCTGACCCGGATCTCGGCGGCGAAGGCAGTGTCGGCAGTGGTCCATCGCCGGAACGTTCCTGCCGCCTCGTCGTAGCCGAAGTCGAGTTTCAGGTTGCAGGCGTCGGTGATCTGGGCCGTCGCTCCCACGATGTCCGCGTGCAGCTGGTCGTCCCCGTCGAGGAATGCGACCCGCACCGTCGAACCGGGGGTCCACCTCGCGATATCGCTGATCAGGAACTCCAGGCCGCCGGCGGCCGATGCGCGCCTCCAGCGATCCCGCACTTCGATCGCCGCGACGACGTCATCCGGGAGGGATTCGAGTTCCATGACGCGTCCTTTCGCATCGTATTCGAAAGATTCCCCCCCGGCCGCTCCGATGGCGGATGGGCAGCCCGGCTCGACGCGTGAGCGTGCCGACATGATGGGCTCCCTGCCCAGTATGGTCCAAATGGGGGTATTGTGCGACTTTGTCGTCACTCTGAGTAGTTAGGTATCCGTCGACGCCCCACATGCGTGGGACGAGGCATCCGGCTGTGTCGCGGTCCGTATCGTCGAATGCGCGGGCGGCGTCGTCCGCGTTCTGGAGACGAGGGTCTCCGCGAAGTCGAGGGACCCACACGCCACTCTCATCACCGCCCCGGAATGCCCGGGCCGGTCGTGGGCGGCCTTCTCGCCCGCACCTGTGTACCGCCCGGCGCCCGTTTCGACGGCACCGCCTTGCATGCCGGCTGACCCCGCATTGGGCTTGTCTGCCGCCGGGGCCTGCCGCCTGCCCATGCCGGGTGTTCCTGCGTTGGTCCTGTTCTGCGCCGGTTCCGCGTTTGGTGTTCGGTGTCGGCCGGGGCGGCTTCGGTTGGGGGGTCTTGTTTGGCGGCGGGGTGTGGTTACGGTCCCCGCCGCTCCCCTTGTTCGGTACCGCCCCTACTGCGGGGCCTGTCGTGCCGTGCCTGTGCTCGTGTCGTCTTGTCCGGGCCTGGGGGCGTTCCCGTACACACCGCCCACTGTTGTGAGGACATCCATGCCCATCACCGTCCTGTCCCTGCCTTTGCCTGCTTCTGTCCGTGTCCGGCGCGCCCGCGCTGGTGATGCGGATGTGGTGGCTGATCTGGTTTCGCTGGTGGATCTGAACCGGCCCGCCGGTGACGTGTCGGTCGTGCTCGACAAGCTCCGTGCCCTGGTCGCCCACCGGTTTCCCGCCGGCCCGCTGTCGCACGCTTCAACCACATCCTGATCGCCGAGGACAACGGCCGGCCCGTGGGCGTGGCCCGGTGCGGCCCCACCGGCTGGATGGTCACCGGCACCGAGATCCCCGACCTCCTGCGCAGGCCCATCCTGCGGCGCATCAACTACGTCGGCGAACTCGCCGTCGCCCCTGATCACCGCAACCGGGGCATCGCCCGCGCCCTGCTCCACCAGACCGAACACGACATGTGCCAGGCCGGGTACGGCGCGCTCGTCCTGGGCCACGACCGCCACCTCACCCGCTTCTACCAGCGCCTGGGCTACACCAGCGCCCGCAGGCTCGCCCTCGACCTGGCCCCGTGGGGACACCACGTCCGCAGTAACCGGCGCTGGTGGCACACCGTCAAGCCCCTGGCCCCCGAGGTGTCGCTGCGCACCGTCTACGGCAGCCCCGTCCTGACCGGCCTGCTGCCCGGCTGACCCGCCGTGCCCGGGCCGCCGCCTCGCGCCCCGCTCCCCCCTCCCGTCCGGAGGAGGCACGGGGCGGCACCCTCTGCCCGCCCCTGGTCCGCCTGGTGGCCGCCGCCGGCCCCGGACCCGTACCCGCTGCACCCCTGCCGCCCGTCCTGGGCCGCCCGCTGCCACGGCCTTACCTCGCGTAGGCGGTCTTGCCAGCGAAGCCCCGGCTGCGATCCCAGAACGCATTCAGCTCGCTCTGGTAGTAGAGCGCGTGCAGTCCGAAGAAGAAGCTCAGCAGCAGCCCCAGCCACGGATTGCATGTGGGGGTGAGATCGGTGTCGCGCTGCATGGTTGCGATGCGCTGGCCGGTGTTGTAAATCGAGACGAACGGCGGGACGATGATGATCCAGCCGAACAGGATCGCGATCACCGACATCGTCGGATTGACGTCGATCTGATCGTCGAAGTCGCCCACCTCGCGGTTGATCTTGTACCACCAGACGAAGTGGTAGACCCCCAGCGTCAGCAAGGGCCAGACGAGCCAGACGAGGAAGATGTTCCGGTTCTTTCCGATCTGCCTGGCCATGGTGGACCTCCCGGTATCGGACCGCCCCCGGTTCTTCCAAGTATGTGTGCCAGGTTCCGATTCGTCAGTCCGGGCTGCCGGTTGGGCGCCGGTGCCGTAGGCCGCTCCGGCGAGGCATCACCTCTCACCTTCATGAGCAAGGCCCCGCCGTCTTGCGAGCTGGATTCCGGTCGCCCCGGCTGGAGCTGGCCCAAGCTGTGCCCCTGACCCGCCGTGCCCCGCACCCGCGCCCGGGCCGGGGGTGCGCCCGTAAGGCTGAACGCTACCTGCTGCGGAAATGGCGACTCGTCAGGCCCCAGGTCCTGATCAGTAGCCTGGCAGTGCCATCGGTCGCGGACAGGGGTGACGAGTGCTGGGTGTTGTCTTCGTGCACGGATTCAACTCGTCGCCGGACATGTGGGACGGGTTCACACGCCTCATGGCAGCTAACGGTGACCTGGCCGAGGTAAGAGCGCTGCCGTTCGAGTGTCCCGCGTCAGCCCCCTGCATGACCCGAGGTCTTCGCAACGAAGCCCTCACCAGGCGGTGTTGAGGGCGAGGACGGCCCTCGTCGGGGCGCGGACCCAAGGCGGACCGAGGGTGACGTGCCGGTGGCCGCACCAGCGTTCGGCTCGGCCCGTTCGCCGAGCGCGCGTACGCCCCGCGCAGGAGCGTGGCGCGGGTCCGGGTGTTGGGGGAGTTGCCGATGGGGACGCCGCGGGGCTCCTTGAACAGGTGGTGGGACACCGACCCCGCTTCGGCTCGCGGCGTGCGGATCCCGCGGCCGCGTTCCCACTCTTCAGTGGGAGCGGCCGCGGGAGGCAGGCGTCAGACGAGAGTGATCTGTGCCTGCGCCCGGGCGGCGGGACTGCCTGCGAGTACCGCGAACACGTCGACCGGTCCTGCCTGCCATGTGGCGGCGACCGGGCCCGTCGGTTCGGCGGTCAGCTGGGCGGTCACCGTCTGCGGCACGCCGGTGCAGGTCACGTCCGTGGCCGCCCAGCCCCACACGGGGATCGCGGCCGAACCGTCCTGCCGCGCAGTGACGAAGACGGAGTGCTGCTCCCCGACGGTGCAGGTGACCGTGAGGTCGACATCGAGCTCGGTGGGGTCGACAGCGGAGATCTGCGCACCGGAGATCGAGAGCGAGGACGGGGTCGGAACCGGGGTCTCCGCCCAGCTGGGCGCCGCGACGAAGGCTTGGACAGCGATGACGGAGGCGACGCCGGCAGCGCGAAGAACAGAGCTGAATCGCATAATGCAATTTCTTTCTGGCTATGGGGTGTTGAGGGATGCCGATGGTCGGCGTCCGCTCTGCCAGGCTCGACCGGCACTCTGCATGTCGCAACTTTTAGTACACTGACGACTTCAGAGTGTGATGGCGCCGGGTGCCTTAACTGGGCAGTCCGCTCGGCGTTGATACCTGCGTGGACGTCTGGCAGCAGCTCCGTGGGGCGGGGGTTGTTGGCTGCCGTGTCGGTGGGGACGACGACCCGCGTGGTCTCGCGTGCGTGGCCGCGCCGCGCTCGGGGACGGTGGAGAGCGGCAGGAAGCTGCTGATCCCACACGCGGTGCACTTGATCGTCAGCCCTCGCTCCGCCCACCCGATCCCCACCAGCTGTTCCAGTCTGCCCGCCGCGTCCGCCGGCTTTCCGTGGCCGAGCGTGTCCGCGGTCTTGAAGACACGCTCGCTGCGGCTTCCCCATCGGGCGGCGAAGTCGGCGATCGTGCCCTGGCGTTCGCGGTCGGCGGCCTTGAGCGTGGTGGAGGAGTGGACGGTGGGCGCGAGCGCTTCGCCGACGACGAACAGGGTGTGCCGCATGCCGTGCATCCGGACCAGCGAGCGGTCCTGGTAGAGGGCGTGTTCGGTGGGGGCGACGGCCGGTTCGGCCAGTCGGGCGGCGACGGTGAGGAAGACGGTCGCGGGGGCGGTGGCGTGCGCGGCGACGACGGCGTCGACGGCCTGTTCGGCGGAGGCGGCCCGGTGCCCGGCGGTGAGCAGGTGGCGTACGCCGAGCCGGGCGCGGCGCTGCTCGTCGTCGATCCGCGGGCGGGTGGCGGCGGTCACGGAACTCGGGCTCCTCGGTCGGCGGGCGTGTCGGACGTCAGCCTTGCAGGTGCCGGGCCCGGAAGGCCGCGCGCGACGCGTCGGCAGGGCGGATGCGCCCGCCGCGGGGGAACTCTGTCACGGCGGCAGGTCGCTCGGAAAGAGGTCGGGAGCGCTCCCACCGAATCCGGTCCAAGTCCTTGACGCGAATCCGGGCCCGTGGCTTCATATCCCATGACCCCAGGCCGAGTTAGGGCTCCGGGGTCAAGCAAATGGGAGCGCTCCCACAACCCGCTCCCCGCCGGATCCGTCCCCCACCCGAAAGGATCCCCCCAAGTGTCGGCCCTTCTCGTCAGCCGTCTCAAGACGGCCGCGGCCGCCGTGGTGCTCAGTGCCACGGCCGTGCTGCCGATCGCCACGGCGCAGTCAGCCCATGCGGCCACCCGTGTCGACAACCCCTATGCGGGCGCCGGGGTCTACGTGAACCCCGACTGGTCCGCCCTCGCTGCCGCCGAGCCGGGCGGCAGCGCGATCTCCAACCAGCCCACGTACGTCTGGCTGGACCGGATCGCCGCGATCACCGGCACGACCGGCAAGCGGGGTCTGCGCAGCCACCTGGACGGGGCTCTCGCCCAGGCCCAGGCCTCCGGCAAGCCCACCGTGTTCCAGGTCGTGATCTACGACCTGCCGGGTCGCGACTGCGCCGCGCTGTCCTCCAACGGCGAGCTCGGCCCCACCGAGATCGACCGCTACAAGGCCGAGTTCATCGACCCGATCGCCGCGATCCTCGCCGACCCGAAGTACGCGAGCCTGCGGATCGCCACCACGATCGAGCTCGACTCGCTGCCGAACCTGGTCACCAATGCGGGCGGCACCGCCACCACCACCCCCGCCTGCGAGACGATGAAGGCCAACGGCAACTACGTGACCGGCGTGGGCTACGCGCTGGCCAAGCTGGGCGCCATCCCGAACGTCTACAACTACATCGACGCCGGCCACCACGGCTGGCTCGGCTGGGACTCCAACCTCGGCCCGGCGATCGACCAGCTCTACGCGGCCGCCAACGCCTCCGGCTCGACCGTGGCCAACGTGCAGGGCTTCGTGGTCAACACCGCCAACTACGGTGCGCTGAAGGAACCCTACTTCACCATCGACGACACGGTGAACGGCACCTCGGTCCGCCAGAGCAAGTGGGTGGACTGGAACCGCTACGTCGACGAGTCGAGCTACGCCAAGGCCTTCCGCGACAAGGCCGTGGCCAAGGGCTTCGACGCCAACATCGGTATGCTGATCGACACTTCGCGGAACGGCTGGGGCGGCGCCAACCGCCCGACCGGCCCGGGCCCGAAGACCACCGTCGACGGGTACGTGGACGGCGGCCGGATCGACCGCCGCTTCCAGACCGGCAACTGGTGCAACCAGGCCGGTGCGGGCCTCGGCGAGCGTCCCACCGCCGCCCCCGAGGCGGGCATCGACGCCTACGTCTGGGTGAAGCCCCCGGGCGAGTCGGACGGCAACAGCGCGCCCGTCTCCAACGACGAGGGCAAGGGCTGGGACCGGATGTGCGACCCGACGTACACCGGCAACCCGCGCAACAACAACAACATGTCGGGCGCCCTGCCGGGCGCCCCGCTGGCGGGCCAGTGGTTCTCCGCGCAGTTCCAGGAGCTGCTGAAGAACGCCTACCCGGCGCTGGGCAGCGGTACCCCCGACACCACCGCGCCGTCGGTGCCGACCGGCCTGGCCGGTACCGCGACGTCCAGCAGTGTCGCGCTGACCTGGACCGCCTCGACGGACAACGTCGGGGTGACCGGGTACGACGTGTACCGCAACGGCATCCTGGTCGGCTCCACCGCCGGCACCTCGTTCACCAACACCGGTCTGACCGCTTCGACCGCGTACAGCTACACGGTCCGGGCCAAGGACGCGGCGGGCAACGTCTCGGCGGCCTCCGCCGCGCTGGTGGTCACCACCTCCCCCAGCAGCGGCGGCGGCTCCGGCTGCAGCGCGACGTACAAGGTCAGCAATGACTGGGGCTCCGGCTTCACCGCGGACGTTACGGTCACCAACACCGGCACCACCGCCACCACCGGGTGGAAGGTGACCTGGACCTTCCCGGGCAACCAGCAGATCACCAACCTCTGGAACGGCGTCCAGACGCAGAGCGGCCAGTCCGTGAGCGTGGTCAACCAGGGCTACAACGGTGCCCTCGGAGCCGGCGGCTCGGCCGGCTTCGGCTTCCAGGCCGGCTACTCGGGTGCCAACGGCGTCCCGACGCTGACCTGCACCGCCAGCTGATCCACTGCACGCAGGCTGCCCGCGCCCGGGTCCCCGGGTGCGGGCAGCCGCACGTTCAACCGGAGAGCAGGAAAGCCGAGTTGACCAGGGCGACATGGGTGAAGACCTGCGGGATGTTGCCCAACTGCCGCCGCTCGACCGGGTCCCACTACTCGCTGAGCAGCCCGAGGTCGTTGCCGAGCGCGACCACCTGGGTGAACAGCTCGCGGGCCTCGTCCCGGCGGCCGAGCGCGGCGAGCGCGTCGGAGAGCCAGAACGAGCAGGCCAGGAAGGCGCCTTCGGGTCCGTCCAGGCCGTCGGTGCCCGCTGTGGTGTCGTAGCGGCGGACGAAGCCGCCGTGGTCCAGCCCGGTGCGCACCGCCTCGACGGTGCGGGCCACCCTCGGGTCGTCGGCGGGCAGGAAGCCGGTCTTGGCGATGAACAGGGTGGCGGCGTCCAGCTCGCGGCTGCCGTAGCTCTGCACGAAGACGCCCCGGCGGCGGTCGTAGCCGTGCTCGCAGACGTCCGCGTGGACCTGGTCGCGCATCGCCCGCCAGTGGTCCAGGGGGCGGGGAGGCCGGTGAGTTCGGCCATCTTCACGGCCCGGTCGGCGGCCACCCAGGACATCACCTTGGAGTGCACGAAGTGCCGGCGCACCCCGCGGACCTCCCACAGGCCCTCGTCGGGTTCGGACCAGTGCTTCTCCAGGAAGCCCATCAGGGTGCGCAGCAGGCTCCAGACCTGCCGTTCCATCGGATGCCGGCCAGCAGGGCGAGGTGCATGGTGTCCACCCCTCGCCCTAGACGTCGAGTTGGAGCTGGCGGACGGCGGCGTTGCCGAACCGGACCGGGGTGGACCCGAGGTAGCCGGGCAGCCAGTCGGCCTGGGTCTCGGGCAGTCCGCGCTCACCGGCGACGCCGTACACGGCCTAGATGGTTGATTCCAAGGTCAGTGGTCGTAGGCGGTGAGTGACCGCAGTGTTGGCTGGCCGGTCTTGTGGTTGTGCCAGATCGCTGCGGT
>NZ_JBFAXX010000084.1:0-28564 GCF_040680995.1 Kitasatospora sp. NPDC051914 | reverse complement strand
ACTGCAGGGGGGACCCTGTGGGAGAGTAGGACGCCGCCGAACAATCATTCAGAGAAGCCCCCTCCCCTTCGGGAGGGGGCTTCTCGCATTTCCGGGTTTCCTCCGGAAGCCGAGTATGTGCGACGTAGGGTCGCGGTATGGAGACCACGACTACGTCGCCGGCAGGCGAGAGCATCCGTGTCACGTCCGAGCTGTCGGCCG
Source organism: Kitasatospora sp. NPDC051914 (assembly GCF_040680995.1). Lineage (NCBI taxonomy): Bacteria > Bacillati > Actinomycetota > Actinomycetes > Kitasatosporales > Streptomycetaceae > Kitasatospora > Kitasatospora sp. NPDC051914. Next base: position 28,363 of record NZ_JBFAXX010000084.1, on the reverse strand, counting down.
AGGATCTTCGGATCGCGCGGGCCGTTCTGACGGCGGCCGCCGTCGACGACGGCCGGGAGGCGGTCTCGGAGGCGGGCCGGCTGAGGCTGCGCGAGGCGTCGGAGCGGCCCGGGGTCCGGCACGTACTGCAGACGCTCGGCGGCCGCCCCGCCGGGTACGCGCAGCTCGAGGTGCCGGGCGACGGCACGCCGGCGACCGCGGAGCTGGCCGTTCACCCGGAGGTGCGGCGCCAGGGGCTCGGCGGTCGCCTGGCCGATGCAGTGCTGTCCACGGCTCCGCAGCTGGTGCCGGACGGCGAGACCCTGCCCGGGATCGACTTCTGGGCGCACGGCGGCCACCCGGGGTCGACCCGGTTGGCCGAGCGGTACGGGGCGAAGCTCGTCCGCGAGCTGCGGCAGATGCGCCGGCCCGCCGGTGAGGTGCCGGAGCCGGTGCTGCCGGAGGGGGTGGAGCTCCGCACCTTCAGGCCCGGTGAGGACGACGCGGCGTGGCTGCGGCTGAACGCACTGGCCTTCGCCCACCACCCGGAGCAGGGCGCCTGGACGGAGGCCGACCTCGCGGACCGGCTCGCGGAGCCGTGGTTCGACCCGGCGGGCTTCTTCCTGGCCACCCGCGGGAAGGACCTGGTCGGCTTCCACTGGACGAAGGTCCACCCCGACGGCCTCGGCGAGGTGTACGTGGTCGGCGTGGCCCCCGGCGAGCAGGGCAGCGGGCTGGGCCGGGCACTCACCGCGGCCGGACTGCGGCACCTGGTGCGCGACCGCGGGGTGCCGGCCGTACTGCTCTATGTGGACGCTGACAATCCGGCTGCGGTGCGGGTATATGAACGATTGGGATTCACCATCCACGAGGTGGACCTGATGTACCGCGTCCAGGTGGCGGAGGTGCCGGGCGGGCCCGTCCCACGGGGGTGACCGACTCAGCTTTCCTCCTGGCCATGCGGTGTTTACCGTGGATTCAATTGACGCCGCGAAGATCACAGGATGACGCCCGTAGTGCCTCGTCCCCGTTCGGCCCACCGGCCGGCGCCGTTCCATCCGGTCGCCCCCGGTGGGTGGGCGCTGGAGTGGCGGGACGAGGACGCTGCGTACGTCGCACACACGTACGCCGCCGTGAAAACGGCTGACGGCCGCGGTACGTGCGCCCGGGACTTCGCCCTGCAGGAGGAGCTGGCACCGATGACCATCCCTGGCCCCGTCTCCGCTTCGTCTGGTGCGGCCTCCGGTGCCGCCTCCGGCACGGGCTCCAAGGCGGCCAAGGGCCGCACGCGGGTCCCCAAGGCCGGCCGTGCGGCCGTCGCCGACGGGAAGCCGCAGGCCGCGGCGGCCCGCTCCGCATCCCCGGCTCCGCCGTCCACGCTGCCGAGCGTCATCTCGAACGCGCTCGGCCTGCCGCTCAACGACGAGCCGGCGGTCGTCCGCACGCCCCGCTCGGCGGCCGCCGCCACCTCCACCGGCGGCGTGCACTCCGCGCTGGCGGACATCGAGACCGAGTTCGGCGCCCTGCCCGAGGGCCGCTTCCTGGACCGCGAGCGGAGCTGGCTCGCGTTCAACGAGCGGGTGCTGGAGCTGGCGGAGGACCCGGACATACCACTGCTCGAGCGCGCCAAGTTCCTGGCGATCTTCGCCAGCAACCTCGACGAGTTCTTCATGGTCCGGGTGGCCGGTCTGAAGCGCCGGATCGCGACCGGCGTCGCCACCCGCAGTGCTTCCGGGCTGCAGCCGCGCGAGGTGCTGGACCTGATCTGGCGGCGTTCGCGCGAGCTGATGGCCCGCCATGCGGCCTCCTTCCAGCACGAGGTGCTGCCGGACCTGGCCGCCGAGGGCATCGAGGTGGTGCGCTGGCCGGAGCTCGAGGACAAGGAGCAGGCCCGGCTGCACACGCTCTTCCGGCAGCAGATCTTCCCCGTGCTCACCCCGCTGGCCGTCGACCCCGCGCACCCGTTCCCCTACATCTCCGGACTGAGCCTCAACCTGGCCGTGGTGGTGCGCAACCCGGTGTCCGGGCACAAGCACTTCGCCCGGGTGAAGGTGCCGCAGTCGCTCTCCCGGTTCCTGGAGGCCTCGCCCCAGCGGTACGTGCCGCTGGAGGACGTCATGGGGGCACACCTGGAGGAGCTGTTCCCCGGCATGGAGGTCCTCGCCCACCACGCCTTCCGGGTCACCCGCAACGAGGACCTGGAGGTCGAGGAGGACGACGCCGAGAACATCCTGAAGGCGCTCGAGAAGGAGCTGATGCGGCGGCGCTTCGGCCCGCCGGTCCGCCTGGAGGTCGAGGAGTCGATCGACCCCTACATCCTCGACCTGCTGGTGCGCGAGCTGAACGTCAGCGAGGCCGAGGTCTTCCCGCTGCCCGGCCCGCTCGACCTCACCGGGCTGTTCGGCATCGCGGACCTCGACCGGCCGGAGCTGAAGTACCCGAAGTTCGTCGCCGGCACCGCCCGCGGGCTGACCGACGTCGAGTCGGCCTCCCAGCCCGACATCTTCGCCGCGATGCGCGAGCGGGACGTGCTGCTGCAGCACCCGTACGACAGCTTCTCGACCTCGGTGCAGGCCTTCCTGGAGCAGGCGGCCGCCGACCCGCACGTGCTCGCGATCAAGCAGACGCTGTACCGCACCTCCGGCGACTCGCCGATCGTCGACGCGCTGATCGACGCGGCCGAGTCCGGCAAGCAGGTGCTCGTCCTGGTCGAGATCAAGGCGCGCTTCGACGAGCAGGCCAACATCAAGTGGGCCCGCAAGCTGGAGGAGTCCGGCTGCCACGTCGTCTACGGCCTGATCGGCCTCAAGACGCACTGCAAGCTGTCGCTGGTGGTGCGCCAGGAGGGCGAGACGCTCCGCCGGTACGCCCACGTCGGCACCGGCAACTACCACCCGAAGACCGCCCGGCTGTACGAGGACCTCGGTCTGCTCACCGCCGACCCGCAGGTCGGCGCGGACCTCTCGGACCTCTTCAACCGGCTGTCCGGCTACTCGCGCCGCGAGTCGTACCGGCGTCTGCTGACCGCGCCGCGCGGCCTGCGGGACGGCCTGGTCTCGCGCATCCACGGGGAGATCGCGCACCACCGGGCGGGCCGGCCGGCGTACGTGAAGATCAAGGTCAACTCGATCGTCGACGAGGTGCTGATCGACGCGCTGTACCGGGCTTCGCAGGCCGGGGTGCCGGTGGACGTGTGGGTGCGCGGCATCTGCGCGATCCGCCCCGGCGTCGCCGGGCTGAGCGAGAACGTCCGGGTCCGCAGCGTGCTGGGCCGGTTCCTGGAGCACTCGCGGATCTTCGTGTTCGGCAACGGCGGCGAGCCCGAGGTGTGGTTCGGCAGCGCCGACATGATGCACCGCAACCTGGACCGCCGGATCGAGGCGCTGGTGCGGGTCTCCGACCCGGCGCACCGGGCCGAGCTGTCCGGCCTGCTCGACCTCGGCGTCTCCGACGAGACGGAGTCCTGGCACCTCGGGGCGGACGGGAGCTGGACGCGCCATTCGGCCGACGCCGAGGGCAAGCCGCTGCGGCACGTCCAGGACCTGCTGATCGCCTCGCGCAAGCGCCACCGGAACACGTCCGCGGGCCGCTGACCACTGCCCGGGCCGCCGCCCGCGCTCCCGGTCCGGCGGTGGCCGGGCCGGCGGCCGCGGGGGCGGGCCCGGGACGACCACATGGGGGAGTCCTTGCCATGACCGATTCGCCGATGACGGCCCCGGCGGCGCCGAGCGCATCCGCGGGGGAAGTCCTCTCCGGCTACCTCACCGCCCAGGCCGGCGCGTTCCTGCGCGCGCTGCCGCAGGCGGTGGGCGAGGCCGGATCGAGACCGGGCTCGCTCCCGGCCTCGGCGGCGGGCGCGGACGACCTCCTGCGCGCCGTCCGGCGGATCGGCGGTGCCCTGCACACCTATGCGGCGGCCTTCGAACCCGGCTGGGCCGGCGAGCTGCGGACCGAGCTGGCCTGGCTGCTCGACCTGCTCGGCCGCGAACCCGGCTACCGGCGCCGCTCGGCCCGGCTGCTGGCCGCCCTGGACTCGCTCAGCGACGCCGCCTCCGAGACCCCCGGCATGCTGTCCGGGCACGCGGGCGCACCCAAGGCCCGCGCGCTGCTGGAGCGCCAGCTCACCCTGGCCCGCACCCGGGCCCACACCTCGCTGCTGCAGCAGCTGCGGACGGCCAGGCTGCACGCGCTGGCCGACCGGATGACCCTGCTGACCGGGGAGGTCCCGCTGCTCGCCGGGACCGCCGGGCAGGAGGGCAGCGCGCTGCTGCCGCAGGCGTCCGCGGCGCTCGGTGCGCTGGCCGCCGGGGCCGAGCAGCTGCCGCTGGCCAGGGCCGTCCAGCCGTACGGCGGGGACGGCCTGCACCGGCTGTCGTCGGTGCCCGCGGCGCGCAGCGGGCCGGCGCCGGCCGCGGCGGACGCCGATTCCCTGCTCGCGGCGGACGACGAGCCCTGGCACCGGGTGCGGGTGCTGGTGAAGCGGGCCCGCTACGCGCTGGAGGTGTGCCAGGTGCCCACCGCCGAGCTGGACGGGCTGGACGCCGTTCTGGACCGGCACCGGGACGCCTCCGACGCCGCCGCCACCGCCTCGACCGCGGCGCGAACCCCGAGGATCACGCCGGCGACCGCGTACGTGCTCGGTGTGGTGCATGCTGATCAACGACTGGAGGTGGAGGCGGCCCGGTACGCCTTCGGCCACCAGTGGCCGAAGCTCCCGCACCACGGATGGCACGAATGGGCGACCGCCTGACCGCAGCGCAGCAGCGCGCTGCCAACCCCTTCCACGTCCGCCGTCCCGTGCGGGGCCGGGCCGGCGCCCGCACGGTCGCGCGGAAGGCCGTGCCGGGCTACGGGCCGACGATCCTCGCGGCCGGCGGCGTGCTGTGGGTGCCCGGGCCGCCCAAGAAGAACGGCGGGCTGAAGAAGCCGCGGATCGCGGTGATCCACCGGCCCAAGTACGACGACTGGAGCCTGCCCAAGGGGAAGCTCGACCCGGGCGAGGGCTGGCGGACGGCCGCCCTGCGGGAGCTGTACGAGGAGACCGGGATGCGCTGCGTGCTCGGCCCGGAGCTGCCCACCCAGCACTACCTGGTCGAGGGACGGCCCAAGGAGGTCCGCTACTGGGCGGCCTCGCCGGTCGTCGGTTCGTTCACGCCCGGACGCGAGGTCGACCGGCTGGAATGGCTGCCCCCGAAGAAGGCGAAGGCCCGTCTCACCCATGTCCGGGACCGGGCGCTGGTGGACGCGCTGCTCGCCCTGCCGCGCGGCGCACAGGGCTGACCGAGCGCCCTCCCCGGGGTTCCGCCGGGGTGCTCCCGTGCAGGTCAGCGCGGTGCCGGGGGTGATCTCACCGCGCCCTCACCGTGACGCAACCGTTACTACCGGACCCGGTTTCCTGTCGTCCGTTCGAGGTTCACCTTTCGTTCATTTGCGACCGCCTGACGCGTCACCTGCCGCGCCTACCTTCGGGACCACCGGAGGGCCGAACGGGCCCCGGACCACAGCAAAACCCGCGCCGATCGAGCCATCGATGAGCTCGCCAGGGCGTCGGCTATGCCTCAGAAAGGGACATCCCAGTGAAGCTCCAGCGGAACGGCTCCAAGGCCCTCGCCATCGGTGCCATGGCGCTCGTCGGCTCGCTGTCGCTCGCGGCCTGCGGTACGGACGACAACTCGACCAGCAGCACCGGCAGCAGCGCCGCGGCCTCCGGCGCGGCCCCCGCGGCCCAGATCGCCTGCGGCAAGGGCGGCCAGCTGCTGGGTGCGGGCTCGACCGCCCAGACCAACGCGATCGACGTCTGGAAGGCCGCCTACGGCTCCGCCTGCTCCGGCTCCACCATCACCTACGGCGGCGGCGGCTCCGGCGCCGGCGTGCAGCAGTTCAACCAGGGCAAGGTCGCCTTCGCCGGCTCCGACTCCGCCCTCAAGCCCGCCGAGGTCGACGCCTCCAAGGCGGTCTGCACCGGTGGCCAGGGCGTCAACCTGCCGATGGTCGGCGGCCTGATCTCGATCGTCTTCAACGTCGACGGCGTCGACAAGCTCGTCCTCGACGGCCCGACGATCGCCAAGATCTTCGACTCGCAGATCACCAAGTGGAACGACCCGGCGATCGCCGCCCTCAACTCCGGCGTCACCCTGCCGGACGCGCCGATCCAGGCCATCCACCGCTCGGACGACTCCGGCACCACCGCCAACCTGACCGGCTACCTGGCCAAGGCCTCCGGCGGCGCCTGGACCTACCCGGCCAGCAAGACCTGGGCGGGCAAGGGCGGCCAGTCCGCCAACGGCTCGGCCGGCGTCTCCGCGCAGGTCAAGCAGGTCAAGAACTCGATCAGCTACGTCGAGCTCTCCTACGCCCAGACCAACAGCCTGAAGAGCGCCGCCATCAACACCGGCGCCTCCAAGCCGGTCGACGCGACCGCCGAGAACGCCGCCACCACCTTCGCCAAGGCGAAGATCGCCGGCACCGGCAGCGACCTGGCGCTGAGCCTCGACTACGCGACCAAGGACGAGGGCGCCTACCCGATCGTCCTGGTCACCTACGAGATCGTCTGCGACAAGGGCAACAAGGCCGAGAGCCTCGACACCCTGAAGTCCTTCCTCACCTACACGATCAGCGACGCCGGCCAGCAGGCCATCGGCGCCAAGGGCTACGTCCCGCTGCCGAAGGAGCTGAGCTCGAAGGTTCAGGCCGTCATCCCGACCCTGGCCTGATCCCCGCACCACCGGCGGGGCGGCCCTCAAAGGGGGGACGGGCCGCCCCGCCGGGAGCACCACCGCAACGCACCACACGTCCGGGGCACCGCCGCCAGGTGCCGTCCCCCACGGGGGCAGCACCGTCAGACCGGAGTAAAAGATCATGACTACAGCACCCCCTGCCGCCTCACGAGGCAGGGCCCTCCGCAGCCGGAGCGACAGCCGGCTCGGCGACAGCATCTTCTTCAACCTCTCCCGAGGGTCGGGCATCCTCCTGCTGGTCATCATGGCCGCCATCGCAGGCTTCCTCGCCTACCGCTCGGGCATCGCGCTGTCCAAGAACGAAGGCAACTTCCTCACCACCTTCGAGTGGAACCCGGACGCCCCCGAGCCGGTCTTCGGCATCGCCGTCCTGACCTTCGGCACCATCGTCAGCGCGCTGATCGCCATGGTGATCGCCGTACCGGTCGCGGTCGGCATCGCCCTGTTCATCTCGCACTACGCGCCGCGCCGCATCGCGCAGCCCTTCGCCTACCTGGTCGACCTGCTCGCGGCCGTCCCCAGCATCGTCTACGGCCTGTGGGGCGTGCTCTTCCTGGTCCCGCACATGGACGGCCTGACCGCCTGGATGGACCAGTACCTCGGCTGGACCTTCGTCTTCGACCAGACCCAGGCCGGCGTCACCCCGCGCAACCTGTTCACCGTCGGCATCCTGCTGGCGATCATGGTCCTGCCGATCATCACCGCGGTCTCCCGCGAGGTCTTCCGGCAGGTCCCGCGGATGCACGAGGAGGCGGCCCTCGCCCTCGGCGCCACCCGCTGGGAGATGGTCCGCACCGCCGTCCTGCCGTTCGGCCGGCCCGGCATCATCTCCGCCTCGATGCTCGGCCTCGGCCGCGCCCTCGGCGAGACCATCGCGGTGGCGATCGTGCTCTCCGCCAACAGCATCCTGTCGCTGCACGTCCTCGACCCCGGCGGCGGCACCTTCGCGCAGAACATCGCGCTCAAGTTCAACGAGGCCCAGCCGTTCGGCCGCGACGCCCTGATGGCTTCCGGCCTGGTCCTCTTCGTCATCACCCTGCTGGTGAACGGCGCCGCCCGACTGATCATCGCGCGCCGCAAGGAGTACTCGGGGGCCAACGCATGAGCGCCGCAACCACCGTCGCCGACGCGGCTCCGCAGATGCGCCGCGACCTGACCACCGCCCGGCTCCCCAAGTGGGCCCCGGCCGGCGTCGCCGTCCTCGCCACCGGCCTCGGCTGCGCCATCGGCGCCGGCGCCGGGCTCGCCAGCCACATCCAGTGGGGCCTGATCGCCGCAGCGCTCTTCGTGGTGCTGAGCTACGGGCTCTCCGCCCGCGTCGAGGGCCGCCGCCAGGCGAAGGACCGGCTGGCCACCTCCGTGGTCTGGGTCGCCTTCATCCTGGCCGTCGTGCCGCTGGCCGCGCTGACGATCTACACCGTCCAGCAGGGTCTGGAGGTGCTCGACGCGGACTTCCTGACGCACTCCATGAAGAACGTGATCTCCTCCGGCCCGGGCGGCGGCATCTACCACGCGCTGATCGGCACCCTGGAGCAGGTCCTGCTGGCCACCCTGATGGCCGCTCCCGTCGGCCTGATGACCGCCGTCTACCTGGTGGAGTACGGCCGCGGCACGCTCGCCAAGTGGGTCACCTTCTTCGTCGACGTGATGACGGGTGTCCCGTCGATCGTCGCCGGTCTGTTCATCCTCTCGCTCTGGAACATCATGCTCGGGTTCGACTACTCGGGTTTCTCCGGCAGCCTCGCACTGGCCATCCTGATGATGCCGGTCGTCGTCCGCTCCACCGAGGAGATGCTCAAGCTGGTCCCGAACGAGCTGCGGGAGGCCTCGTACGCCCTCGGCGTGCCCAAGTGGAAGACCATCCTGCGGATCGTGCTGCCGACCGCGATCGGCGGCATCACCACCGGCGTGATGCTGGCCGTCGCCCGCATCACGGGCGAGACCGCCCCGGTGATGATGCTGGTGTTCGGCGCGGACGCGATCAACAACGACCCGTTCAACGGACCGCAGCAGTCGCTGCCGCTGTACATCTGGCAGCAGTACTCGATGGTCAACAACGACTTCGGCTACGCCCGTGCCTGGGGTGCCGCGCTGGTGCTGATCTTCTTCGTGATGGGGCTCAACCTCGTCGCGCGGGGCATCGCCCGCTGGCGCTCGCCCAAGGGCGGACACTGACCCGACTGACGTACGAGACGAGAGAAGACGAAAGATCATGGCCAAGCGCATCGACGTCAGCGGACTGTCCGCCTACTACGGAGCCACCCGCGCCATCGAGGACATCTCGATGACCATCGAACCCCGCTCCGTGACGGCCTTCATCGGTCCGTCCGGCTGCGGCAAGTCCACCTTCCTGCGCACCCTCAACCGGATGCACGAGGTCATCCCCGGCGCCCGCGTCGAGGGCAAGGTGATGCTGGACGACGAGAACCTGTACGCGAGCAACATCGACCCGGTCGCCGTCCGCCGCTCGATCGGCATGGTCTTCCAGCGGCCGAACCCCTTCCCGACCATGTCCATCTACGACAACGTCGTGGCCGGCCTCAAGCTGGCGGGCGTCCGGAAGAAGAACGTGCTGGACGGCGTCGTCGAGAAGTCCCTCAAGGGCGCCAACCTCTGGAACGAGGTCAAGGACCGGCTGAACAAGCCGGGCGCCGGCCTCTCCGGCGGCCAGCAGCAGCGCCTCTGCATCGCCCGCGCCATCGCGGTCGAGCCCCAGGTCCTGCTGATGGACGAGCCCTGCTCGGCCCTCGACCCGATCTCCACCCTCGCCATCGAGGACCTGATCGGCGAGCTGAAGTCGCAGTACACCATCGTGATCGTCACCCACAACATGCAGCAGGCGGCCCGCGTCTCCGACCGCACCGCCTTCTTCAACCTGGCCGGCGTCGGCCAGCCGGGCAAGCTGATCGAGCTGGACGACACCCAGCGGATCTTCTCCAACCCGTCCGTCCAGGCGACCGAGGACTACATCTCCGGCCGCTTCGGCTGACCGGCCCGGGCTCCCCGGAGCCCCACCGAGCACTTCGCGGCGCTGCATGGCGGTGCCGCCGCGAAGTACGCAGGGCCCGCCCCCGTGATGTGGGGGCGGGCCCTGCACCCTTGTCGGGGCGGGTCCTGCGCGCGGCCTGCGCGTCAGAGGAACAGCAGGTCCACGACGCCGTACATCGCAGCGGCCACCAGGGCGGCCGCCGGCATGGTGATGAACCAGCCGAGCACGATGTTCTTGGCCACGCCCCAGCGCACCGCGCGGATCCGCTTGGTGGCACCCACACCCATGATCGCCGAGGTGATCACGTGGGTGGTGGAGATCGGCGCCGCGTAGACGAACGAGGTGATGTACATGACGGTCGACGCCGTGCTCTCGGCGGCGAAGCCCTGCGGCGGGTCCAGTTCGATGATCTTGCGGCCGAGCGTCCGCATGATCCGCCAACCGCCCGCGTAGGTGCCCAGCGACAGCATCGTCGCGCAGGAGATCTTCACCCAGATCGGGATGTCGCTGGTGCTCTGGTGCCCCGAGATGGTGAGCGCCATCACCACGATGCCCATGGTCTTCTGGGCGTCCTGCAGACCGTGCGCCAGCGCCATGGCGGCGGCCGAGGCGGTCTGCGCGACCCGGAAGTTGCGCTTGGCGCGGTGCGGGTTGGCCCGGCGGAAGATCCACAGGATGCCCAGCATCACCAGGAAGCCGCCGATCAGGCCGACCACCGGCGAGACCACCATCGGAATGATGATCTTGTCGACGACGCCGCTCCAGATCACCTCGGTGCCGCCCGCCAGCGCCGCACCCACCAGGCCGCCGAACAGCGCGTGCGAGGAGGACGAGGGGAGGCCGAAGTACCAGGTGACCAGGTTCCAGGTGATCGCGCCGACCAGCGCGGCGAACAGGATCGCCATGCCCTGGCTGCCGGAGGGCGTCTCGATGATGCCGCTGGACACCGTGTGCGCCACCCCCGAACCGAGGAAGGCGCCGGCGAGGTTCATGACCGCGGCCATCGCCAGTGCCGCCCGGGGGGTCAGCGCCCGGGTCGAGACCGAGGTGGCGATCGCGTTCGCGGAGTCGTGGAAGCCGTTGGTGTAGGTGAAGAAGAAGGCCACGCCGATGACGGCGATCAGTGCTGCCGTGTCCACGGAGGTCAGGACTCCTTGACCGCGATGGTCTCCACCGTGTTCGCCACGTGCTCGAACGCGTCGGCCGCCTCTTCCAGGACGTCGACGACCTGCTTCAGCTTGAGCACCTCGATCGCGTCGTACTGGCCGGAGAAGAGGTGCGCCAGCAGCTTGCGGTGGATCTGGTCGGCCTGGTTCTCCAGCCGGTTGACCTCGATCCAGTACTCGGTGAGGTTCTGCATCGAGCGCAGGTTGGGCATCGCCTCGGCGGTCAGCTCGGCCGCCCGGGCCAGCACCTCGATCTGCTGCTCCACGCCCTTCGGCAGCGTCTCGATGTCGTAGAGGACGACCAGGTCGACGGCCTCCTCCATGAAGTCCATGATGTCGTCCAGCGAGCCTGCGAGGCTGTAGATGTCCTCGCGGTCGAAGGGCGTGATGAAGGAGGAGTTCAGCTGGTGGAAGATCGCATGGGTGGTGTCGTCGCCGGCGTGCTCGGCGGCGCGCATGCGCTCGACGATCTCCGCGCGGGCCGACACGTCTGATCCCAGCAGTTCCAGCAGGAGCTTCGACCCGACGACGAGGTTCTCCGCTGCAGCGGCGAACATGTCGTAGAAGCTCGTCTCCTTCGGGGTCAGGCTAAAACGCACGGAAATCTCCGATGTGCGGGGTAGGGACTGAACGACTCTAGGCGCTCGTCGTCCCGGGCGTGCAAACGGGGTTGTCGATCCGGTTCCCCAGTCTGGCCGAACCCGGGCCCGTTTGCTCCTGCCGTGCACGGGGAGATCCGGGTCGCCGCCCGGACGGCGGAACACGCAGGAAGCCCCGGGTGTTGGACACTGGAGGTCCAGGGACGGCGAGCAGGAGACAGAGGCGGGCCGGATGACCACGATTCAGACGCGCACCGGGCACACCACCACCCCCGACACCGCGGCCGAGACCGACACCCCCGACACCGTGGCCGGGGGCGACGACATCACCGCCGAGGCGGGGGCGGCGCACCCGCACGGGCCGCACGGCTACAGCGCGCAGAAGAGCGAGCACCTCAAGCGGCTCCGCCGGATCGAGGGCCAGATCCGCGGCCTGCAGCGGATGGTCGACGAGGACGTCTACTGCATCGACATCCTCACCCAGGTATCCGCCGGCACCAAGGCCCTCCAGGCGTTCGCCCTCTCGCTGCTCGAGGAGCACCTGCGGCACTGCGTGGCCGCGGCCGCGGAGCAGGGCGGCGCCGAGCTGGACGACAAGGTCGCCGAGGCGACCGCGGCCATCTCCCGGCTGCTGCGCACCTGAGGGGCGGTCACCGGGCCGCGGCCGTACGGAAGCTCCGGCCGGCCGCGCCGGCCCGGTGGCTCCCGGTCGGAGGCCCGGGCCACGGCTCGCGTCGGCGGCCTGCGTGCGACGGGTTCAGTCCGCGGCGGCCGAGGCCCCAGGCCCGTCCGGCAGCGGCGCTGCCGGAACCCGGTCGAGCAGCACCCGGTCGATCTGCTCGGTGGCCAATTTCTCGTCGGAGCTGGCCGACGCGGCGATCATGAGCTCACCGGCCAGCTCGATCTCGTCGAGCGCGGTCTTGTCGTGGCCGCCCGCGCGGCCGTCCGAGGATGACACCTGCACCACCCCTCCAGCGCCGCCTCCCGGCCAGGGCGGCGGTACCCGCCTTCCAGGGTAGGGAGGTACGGGCCCGCACCGTATGGCACGGACGGGTCATCTCTTCGGCCACAGGCACTACGTGCCGTGGCCCGTCACTTGGCAGGCGCCGAGGCCTTGGGCGAGTAGATGTCGGAGGCAGCGGGCTCGGCGGCCTCCACCGGCCCGCCGAAATCGGCCAGTGCTGTGGTCGAGACCACCTTCACCTGGTCCTTGGCCTCCTTCGAACCGGCCACCCCGGCGAAGGAGAAGGTCTCCACCACCTTGCGCAGCCGGCCCTGGGCGTCCAGCCACGCCTCGTAGGGCACCTGCTTCACGGTGAAGGTCTGGGCGGCCATCCGCAGGCCGTCCGCGCCGCGGCCGCCGGTGGCCTCGGCGGCCTTGGCGAGGTCCAGGGTGCCCTTGTAGTGCTTCAGCTCGGTGCCGTCGACCGTCTCGGTGCCGACCAGCTCGGCGGACTCCGCCCCGCGCAGGGCACCCGCGGCACTGGCCGGGTCGGTCGCCCCGCTGCTGACCAGGTTGCCGTCCGGGAGCTGTCGGACGTCCAGCTTGACCCACTTGCCCGCGGGCACCTTCGCGCCGCTGTTCTGCAGGTAGACCGAGCCCGGCAGGACGACCTCCCGGATGGTGCCGGTGGTGGCCGCTCCGGGCGGCACGGTGATCTCCAGGGTGCCGATCCGCTTCACGTAGTCGTACCCGCCGGTGCCCTTGAAGACCGCCTTCTTGTCCGTGGACTCCGTGGTCAGCTCGGTGGTGGTCCGCGCCGAGCCCGTCCGGCCGGTGATGTCGGCGGCGGAGCGCACCGCCGTCAGCGGGTCCGCGGAGAGCACGTCCGCAGAGCCGCTCTGCGACCCCTCGCCGCCGCCGGAGCAGGCGGACAGGGCGGCGGCCAGCGCCACCGCCGCGGCGGCGGAACGGACGTGCTTCAGCTTCTTCACGATCGACACAACCCCCTCGGGCCCCGATGCCCGGCAAGCAGCCACCCCGGATGGGCAGAGCTCTCCAGGGCCCAACGAGCCGATGCCGTTCGGGTTACGGCCGTCCCGGCGTACGGAACCGGGCGCGCGCCCCTGCCGCCGGGCGATACGGTGAAGCACGTGCGCAGTGAGCTCCCGGCGGGGCCCGGAGGGGCCCCGTCCACCGTCCACCGGGTGGCGGTCGAAGAACGTGGATCGTTCTGTTTCGCCCATTGCAGCTGCGGCTGGTTCGCCCCGGGGCGGCGCTCCCGGGACCGGGCCCGGAGGGACGCCGACGACCACCTGCGCGCCGACGGGGACGACTGACCGCACCGGGGCGGGCGCAGGAGGATCAGGTGCCCGGGGCCGGGCGGGCAGGGCTCAGGCGGCCAGGTCGGACTCGGCGGCCGGATCCTCGGCCTCGGCGTGCTCGCGCCGGCGGCGGGAGCGCCCGGCACCGCCGCGGTCGCCGCGGCGGGCGGCGGTCACCAGCGGTGCGGCGGCCGTCCGGGTCAGCGCGTGGCAGAACGGGACGAGCACCGCCATCGCCAGCGGCGCCAGCAGCAGCACCACCGCGGTGGCCAGCGCGAAGCCGCCGATCACGTCGGTCGGGTAGTGCACGCCCACGTACATCCGGCAGAAGCCCTGCAGCAGCGCCAGCCCGCCGGCGACCAGCCCGAGCCGCCGGTTGACCAGCAGCAGGGCGACGGCGATGCCCATGGACATCGCGGAGTGGTCGCTGACGAAGGAGAGGGTGCCCTCCTTGCCCTCCACCAGGACCTCGAGCTCGGGGTGGTCGACGAACGGCCGGGGGCGGTCGACGATCGCGGAGATCGGCAGGTTCGCCACCTCCGCGATGGCCACCGCGAGCGGCGCCCAGAGCAGGCCGGCCACCGCCACCGGGGCGTCCGGCCGCTTGCGGGCCTGCAGCCAGGCGGTGATGCAGACGGCGGCGAGGCCGAGCAGGATGCCGTACTCGCCGATCCAGGAGACCGCGGAGTCCAGCCAGTCGGGGGCGGACTTCGCCATGCCGTTGACGGCCCGGAGCAGGCCCAGGTCGGGGTTGCCCGTGTCGGCGAGCAGCGTCGACACGCCGCACCTCCCTCTCTGTGTTCAGCGCACTGCGGGTGCTCCGTCAGCACCGGACACAACGTCGCGGGCAGGCCGCACGGTTCCACGGGAACCGCGCGTTACGGAAACTTGACCCACCGTCCACCGTCCGCCCACAGTCGGGCGCAGCGGCAGGTCAGCTGCCTGCCGGAGCCCGGCCGCCGCTGATCGTACCGTCGGCGTTGCGGACCGGGAGGGCTGCGGCCCCGTCCGGGGTGACCCGGGTCGCGCCGATGTAGTCGCGCTGGTCGATGCGGTCGTAGCGGATCACCGCACCGGTGTGCGGGGCGTCGATCATGTAGCCGCCGCCGACGTAGATGCCGACGTGGTGGATCGAGCGCGGGTCGTTGAGGTCGTTCGCGAAGAAGACCAGGTCGCCGGGGCGGAGCTGGTCCCTGGAGGGGTGCTCGCCGGCGTACCACTGGTCGTTGGCGACCCGCGGCAGGGTGATGCCGACGCTGGCGAACGCGGCCTGGGTGAGGCCCGAGCAGTCGAACCGCCCCTTCTGCGAGGGCAGGCCCTCGCCGCCCCACAGGTACGGCGTGCCGAGCTTGGTCTGGGCGAAGTAGATCGCCCCGGCGGCCTGCGAGGAGAGGCCGACGGCCGCCCGCGGTGCCGGGGCGGTGAAGCTGCGGGCGAGCGACTGGATGTTCTTCACGTAGCCCTGGGTCTCCCGGTACGACGGGATGCCGCCCGACTTGATGACCGCGTACGGGCCTGCGTTGTAGGCGGCGAGCATGTTCGCCTGGCGGTCGCCGGGGACCTTGGAGACGTCCTTGGCGAGGGCGCAGTCGTAGGTGGCGGCCGAGGCGATGGCGTCCGCAGGGTCCCAGATGTCGCGCCGGCCGTCGCCGTTGGCGTCGACCCCGTAGGTCGCCCAGGTGCCCTCCAGGAACTGCGCCATGCCGTACGCCTTGGCGGGGCTCTTGGCGGTCGGGTCGAATCCGCTCTCCTGGTACAGCTGTGCCGCGAGCATCGGGGGAGAGATCTCGGGGCAGAGGGTGCCCCATTTCTCGATCAGCGGACGGTAGGCGGCGGGCACCGTGCCGGAGGAGATCGCGAGGTTGTTGGCACCCGACCGGGGCGTGCCGCTGGCGGCGAACGTGCCCACCGTGACCAGGCCGACGAAACCGACCGTCACCACCGCTGCAGCGGCGGCCGCCGTGCCCGCTCTGCGGAGTACCATCTGCACCATCCCCGACGTGGCGTCAGTTGCGAGTGTCCCGGAAGCCGTTGCCCAGCGCAATCAACACAGATACGAAGAGTGAGCGGTATCCTTCGTACGGTGGACATCCTGTCGTACGTGTCCCATGCCTCACGACCAATCCGCGAGATATAGCCAAGTCGACATCAGATCTGGCCAAGAATAGGTCCTGCCCCTTCGCGAAGCCGTGCTCCGGGGCCTTGAATTTGCCTGATCGGGCGGTGAGATGGAATGAACCTGAGCAGCGTGGACAACAAGGTGGTCGGCTACCTGGCCGAGGACCCACCGAAGAAGGCCAACATCGACACCATCATCGGCGGCATCGCCCCGGACTGGGGGCCGTTCGCGAGCCTCGGCTCCGAGGCGCGGGTGATGGTCGAGGTCGTGATGGCGGTCGCCATCCTGGCCTGCCTCGCCATCGCGGTCTGGGGGGCCGCGAAGCAGCGCATCGGCGCCACCGCGATGCGGGACACGTTCAGCGCCGAGCAGGGCAAGGGACTGATCATCGCAGGATTGACCGGCGTGTTCATCATCGGATCGCTGGGCACCCTGTTCACCATTGTCTACGGCATGGCGATCTGACGATCGTACGGATCGGATAGTCATACCGGCAGGGCGGCCATGCGTCTCTGCCGGTGCAGTCGTGTTCGCGCTACCGGGGCCCCGCGGGGCTCCCCGCACCAGGAGGGCCGCCGTGCCGTTGTCCGACGACCAGCCGCACACCCGTACGCGGCTGCCGGTCGGCGAACAGCCCTCCCACCAGACCGCACGTCAGCCGAGACCCGTCCGCACCCTGCTGACCGTCCTGCTCGTGGTCACCCTGCTGGTGATCGCCATCTCCATCGCCAACCGCGGCAAACCCGACCCCTCCCCCGGCACCGGCGCCACCGGCTCCGGCGACAACGCCACACCCAGCGCCGCCGCCACCGCCCCGACCGGCACCCGGCCCGTCGACACCACCGCCAACGGCATCGCCAACGGCTTCCCGCACACCGACCAGGGTGCGCAGTCCGCCGCCGCCAACTACGCCACCGCCCTGGGCTCCGCGGAGATGTTCCAGACCGCCGCCCGCCACGGCATCGTCGACACCCTCGCCGACCCGACCGTCACCGACCGGCTCCAGCAGCGCCTCGACGCCGCCTTCACCACCGAGAACAACGCCCGCTTCGGCCTCGACGCCCAGGGCAAGGCCCCCAAGGGCCTCACCTTCGTCAGCCGGACGGTGCCCGTCGGCACGCGGACGACCAACTACGCCGACACCGCGACGAAGGTGGAGGTGTGGTGCACCGGGCTGCACGGCCTCGCCGGCGAGAGCTCGACCAGGCCCGTCGCCCAGGACTGGTACACACTCACCGTCACCATGCGCTGGAACGGCAGTGACTGGAAGGTGACCGACTTCGACCGGGCCGCGGGCCCTGCCCCCGTCCCGGGTGATCAGCAGGCCGCCACGGCCCAGGAGATCACTGACGCAGTCCAGAGGTTCGGAGGCTTCCGCTATGCGCGGTGACGGCTCGATGCGATTCTTCGTCCGCAGGGCCGGTGCGCTCGGCGGTGCCCTGGCGGCCCTTCAGACGACCGCCCTGATCACCGCCCAGCGGGTGTTCGCGGACCCGACGCCCTCGCCGTCGCCGTCGGCCTGTACGGGTCAGGGCGGTGCCGACTGGCTCGGCGGCAACAAGCTCTGCCCGCCGCCGGACGCGACCGTCATCCCCGGTACCGGAGCCGTCGGAACGGCGACCGACCCGCTCGGGTCGTTGGCCAAGGGGTGCGCGCAGGCGGCCGCCTGGGTGGTGCGCAAGCTGTCCGGGGCGATCGACGGCACCACGCAGGTGGACTTCACCAACGCCGCCTTCCTGCAGCAGTACGCGGTGGTCTTCGCCGGTTCGACCGTCATCACGCTGGTGCTGTGGCTGCTGGCGGTGACCAAGCGGGCGGTCCGCGGGGCCCCGCTGGGCCAGGCGATCTCGGAGGCGATCGGCTTCCTCTGGCTGACGGTGGTGGCCTCGGCGTTCACCCCGCTGATCCTCTACACGGTGGTCTCCGCCACGGACGGCCTGACGGCGGCGATCTCGGCCGGCACCAAGTCGGACACCGGCACCTACCTGGGCGGCTTCGCGGACACCCTGGAGAAGGGCACCCTCGGCGGCGGCCCGCTGATCCTGATCATCGTGTCGCTGGTGGCGGTGCTCGCCGCGGCGGTGCTCTGGATCGAGCTGCTGATCCGGGCGGCGATGCTCTACGTGGGTGCCCTGCTCGGCACGGCCGTCTACGCCGGGCTGGTCGACAAGCAGCTGTGGAAGCACGTCCGCCGCTGGGCCGGCCTGATGCTGGCGGTGGACCTGGCCAAGCCGATCATCGTGATCATCCTGGGCCTGGCCGGCGCGGTCGCCACCGGGGCCGGGGCGAACGACGACTTCGCCCGGGTGCTGTCCGGCCTGGCCATCCTCTTCCTGTCGATCTTCGCCAGTGCCGCCGTCTACCGCTTCGTGCCGGGCTTCGGCGACGAGCTGCAGCAGATGCGCCGGGCCCGGGCCAGCGCGGTGTCGGCCGGCTCGGCCATGATCAACGGCCCGGCGAACCTGGTGAAGCAGGGCATCTCCGCGCACGGTTCGCGCGGCGGCCCGCAGACCGCCAACGCCTCGTCCGGTTCGGGCGGCGGTTCGGTGGCGCCCGGCATCGCCGCGCACGCCGGCCGCACCCCCGGGCCGTCCGCCCAGCCCCCGGCTCCGGCCAGCAACCCCACGAAGGGAGGGTGACGGGTGAGCAGCGAACCGCTCGGCCAGTTCGGCGCCCAGTACGCCCAGCCGTACGTGCACCAGCGCCGCACCTATCTGATCGGCAAGTCCCGGCCGAACGCGCCGATCGGGCGCAACCGGGAGTCCGGCGAGATCGTGCTGATCATCTTCGGCGCCTTCCTCGGCATGATGTGGGGTCTGCTGATGCCGATCCTGCCGCTGCGGATCGCCGGCCTGGTGGGCCTCCCGCTGCTGGCGATCATGGCCGTCTACGTGCCGTACCGCCGCCGCACCTTCTACAAGTGGGTGGAGATCAACCGCACCTACCGGCGCACCGTGCGCAGCGGCCGGGCGGTCTGGAAGTCCGACGTGATCGACGCCGGCACCCGGTTGGACGGCCGCGAGGTGGAGGTCGGCCCGCCGCCCGGCGTCGGCCGGCTGCGCTGGCTCTCCGCGCCGTTCGGGCCGGACGAGGTGGGGGTGCTGATGCACCTGGAGCGCCGCACCGTCACCGCCGCGATCGAGATCGAGGGCCCGGGCGTCGGCCTGCGCGACTCGGAGGACCAGGAGGCGCTGGTCGACCGGTTCGGCACGCTGCTCAAGCACGTGGCCAACGGTGACGGCTTCGTGACCCGGCTGCAGATGCTGGCCCGGACGCTGCCCGCGGACCCGGACGCGCACGCCAAGGACGTGGAGCGCCGCGGCGACCACGGGGCGCCGCGCTGGCTCCAGGAGTCGTACGACCAGCTGCAGTCGATGGTGTCGACCTCCTCGGAGCAGCACCGGGCGTACCTGGTCGCCTGCATGCACTACACCCGCGACCTGGCGGCCGAGGCGCACGCGATGGGCCGCACCGCCGACGGGCGGCGGCAGCGCGACGACGAGGGCCTGGCGACGGTGATGGCCCGTGAGCTGACCGACATCTGCGCCCGGCTGGCCGAGGCGGACATCCGGGTCCGCCAGCCGCTGGGCCAGGCCCGGCTGGCCTCGCTGGTGCACTCGATGTACGACCCGGACCACCCGATCGACCACATCCAGGCGATGAGCCGGCGCAACGCCTGGCCGGCCGAGCTGGACGCCACGCACCCACAGTACCTGGAGGCGAAGACCCGGGAGTCGGCGACCCGCGAGCCCTGGTGCCACGCCACGGCCTGGGTCAAGGAGTGGCCGCTGACCCCGGTGGGCGTGAACTTCCTGGCGCCGCTGCTGGTGCACACCCCGGACGTGATCCGCACGGTGGCCGTCACCATGGACCTGGAGCCGACCGACGTCGCCATCGAGCGGATGCTCACCGAGAAGACCAACGACGAGGCGGAGGCCAACCGCGCCGCCAAGATGAACCGCACCGTCGACCCGCGCGACCTGGCCCACACCGGCCGCGTCGACCAGCGCGGCGACGACCTCGCCTCCGGCGCGGCCGGCGTCAACCTGGTCGGGTACATCACGGTCTCGGCCCGCAGCCCCGAGGCGCTGGCCCGGGACAAGCGGACCATCCGCGCCTCGGCCGGCAAGAGCTACCTCAAGCTGGAGTGGTGCGACCGCGAGCACCACCGGGCGTTCGTCAACACGCTGCCGTTCGCGACCGGCATCCGTCGCTGAGGAGGGGACACCGTGCTCGGCAACCTCACCGACGCCTTCACCAGCCTGATGTTCGGCAAGGTGGAGACCACCCGCCTGCCCGTGCGCACCTCCACCGGCCAGGCCCAGGCGGTCTACCTGCCGACGGCGGCGCCCGGCCTGGGCGACTCGGGCGTGATCATCGGCCGCGAGGTGTACAGCGGCAAGGGCTACGTCTACGACCCGTTCCAGCTGTACGGCCAGCAGCTGCCGGCCCCGCACTGGCTGGTGCTCGGCGAGTCCGGCAACGGCAAGTCGGCGCTGGAGAAGACGTACGTGCTGCGCCAGCTGCGCTTCCGCGACCGGCAGGTCGTGGTGCTGGACGCGCAGGGCGAGGACGGTGTCGGCGAGTGGAACCTGATCGCCAACGCGCTGGGCATAAAGTCGATCCGGCTCGACCCGATGGCGGCCCGCGACGGTGGCGTGAAGCTCAACCCGCTCGACCCGTCGATCACCACCACCGGCCAGCTGTCGCTGCTGCGCACCATCATCGAGGTGGCGATGGGGCGGGCGCTGGAGGAGCGGGCCGGCTTCGCGCTGAAGGCCGCGCACGCCCATGTGCACGCCACGGTGAAGGACCGCCAGCCCGTGCTGGACGACATCATCACCACCCTGCGCAACCCCGACCTGTCCTCGGTGGAGTCGCTCGGGGTCGGCGTCGGCGACGTGCAGTCCTGGGGCCTGGACGTCGCCCTTGTGCTGGACCGGCTGGTCGACGGCGACCTGCGCGGCATGTTCGACGGACCGACCACGGCCGGCATCGACCTGGACGCGCCGCTGATCGTCTTCGACCTGTCGCACATCGACCGGAACTCCATCGCGATGCCGATCCTGATGGCGATCGTCGGCGTGTGGCTGGAGCACACCTGGCTGCGGCCGGACCGGGTGAAGCGGATCTTCCTGGTGGAAGAGGCCTGGCACATCATCAACAGCCCCTTCGTGGCGCAGCTCTTCCAGCGGCTGCTGAAGTTCGGCCGCCGGCTCGGCCTGTCCTTCGTGGCGGTCGTCCACCACCTCTCCGACGTGGTGGACGGTGCGGCCGCCAAGGAGGCCTCGGCGATCCTGAAGATGGCCTCCACCCGCACCGTCTACATGCAGAAGGCCGAGGAGGCGAGAGCCACCGGCCGGGTGCTCGGCCTGCCCAGATGGGCGGTGGAGATCATCCCGACCCTCTCCCCCGGCATCGCCGTCTGGGACGTCAACGGCAATGTCCAGGTGGTGAAGCACATCATCACCGAGGCCGAGCGGCCGCTCGTCTACACCGACCGCGCCATGACCGAGGACGCCGTCGCCGAGCGCCAGCGCGCCGAACAGCAACTGGCCGCCGAGCCGCTGATCTGACCCGGCGGCCGGGGCCTCCGCACCCCGGCCGCCGGGCGTCACGCCCGCGGGTCGGGTGCGGGGTCCGTTCTCCACGCGGGCGACAGGGCACCCGATTACCCCCGATCAACATCCCGTCAGCAGTCGGAAACCCTCCCGTTACGTCAGAGGACCTGACAGCTACGCGCGTTGACTCTAGGCTTCACTGGTCATGCACAATGGCCCCGGCGTCGCCGGGCCCCAGACGGTGCGGGGGTACCCTCATGTCCACATCCGGTCGGACCGGCAGATACCGCCGGACGGCGCTCGCCGCCGCGGCGGCCGCCGGCCTCGTCGGCACGCTGCTCGTGCCGAGCGTCGCCGAGGCGCACGGCCACCACAAGCCGAAGGTCGAGGACCTCCAGCTCCTCGCCATCAACGACTTCCACGGCAACCTGGAGCCCCCGGCGGGCTCCTCCGGCACCATCAAGGAGGTCGACCCGGCGACCGGGCAGGTCGTCTCCACCCCGGCCGGTGGCGTCGAGTACCTGGCCACCGCCCTGCGCGAGGCCCGCAAGGGCCACCGCAACACCCTCACCGTCGCCGCCGGCGACATCGTCGGCGCCAGCCCGCTCCTCTCGGGCCTGTTCCACGACGAGCCGACCGTCGAGGCGATGAACAAGCTCGGCCTGGACGTCACCAGCGTCGGCAACCACGAGTTCGACGAGGGCGCCAAGGAACTGCTGCGCCTGCAGAACGGCGGCTGCCACCCGACCGACGGCTGCTACACCAAGGGCCGCAAGTTCAAGGGCGCCGAGTTCGAGTTCCTGGCCGCCAACGTCACCAACGAGAAGACCGGCCGCCCGATCCTCGACCCGTACTGGATCGCCAACGTGCACGGCGAGAAGGTCGGCTTCATCGGCGTCACCCTGGAGGGCACGCCGAACATCGTCACCGCCGCGGGCGTCAAGGGCCTCAAGTTCGGCGACGAGGTCGAGACCATCAACAAGTACGCGGCCCAGCTGAAGCGCAAGGGCGTCAACGCGATCGTCGCGCTGATCCACGAGGGCGGCTTCCCGGCGTCGACCACGTACAACTACGACTGCGGTGCGGGCGGCTCCGGCGTCTCGGGCCCGATCGTCGACATCGCGAAGAACCTCGACCCCGCGGTCGGCGCGATCGTCACCGGCCACACCCACAACGCGTACTCCTGCGCCATCCCGGACAAGAACGGCGTGCCGCGCTCGGTCACCAGCGCCGCCTCCTTCGGCCGCCTGTACACCGAGATCAACCTGCAGATCGACAAGCGCTCGGGTGCGATCGTCCGCCCGTCGGTCACCGCCGCCAACCACGTGGTGCGCCGCACCGTCGCCAAGGCGCCGGACATGACCAAGCTGATCGACGGCTACAACAAGCTGGCCGCCCCGATCGCCAACCGCCCGATCGGCTACATCTCGGCCGACATCAACGGCCGCGGCTCCGCCGACCTCGAGAAGCCGCTCGGCGACGTCATCGCCGACGCCCAGCTGGCCGGCATGGCTCCCGCCGACAAGGGCGGCGCCCAGATTGCCTTCATGAACCCGGGCGGCATCCGCTCGGACCTGGTCTACAAGGCCTCCGCGGCCGAGGGCGACGGCGTGGTGACCTACGGCGAGGCGTTCACCGTCCAGCCGTTCACCAACATGATGCAGGTCAAGACGCTCACCGGTGCCCAGATCGTCCAGCTGCTCCAGCAGCAGGTCAGCGGCCCGAACGACGCTGCGCCGAAGATCCTGCAGGTCTCCAAGGGCTTCACCTACACCCTGGACATGACCAAGACCGGCGCCGCCCGCGTGGTCGTCTCCTCGGTCAAGCTCAACGGCACCGCGATCGACCCGGCCGCCTCCTACCGGGTCGCCGCCAACGAGTTCCTGGCGGGCGGCGGCGACGGCTTCCCGGCCTTCGCCGCGGGCACCAACACCCTGGTCGGCCCGGCCGACCTGGAGCTGTTCAACGCCTACCTGGCCGCCAACAGCTCGGCCTCCGCGCCGCTGGCCGTCCCGGCCCGCGACCGGATCACCCTGGTCGGCCCCGGCACCGACAAGGACTGACGCACCGCCGGCACGAGCCGCGGAGGGCGGGGCACCTGAGGGGGTGTCCCGCCCTCCGCCGTTCCCCGGTCACTCCGGGCGGTCGGGCTGCCCGGGCAGGACGACGCTCGCCAGCGCTCCCGGGCCGCCGTCCGCCGCGGGGCCGAGGGCCACCTCGCCGCCGGTGTCCCGGACGGTCTGCGCCACGATCGACAGCCCCAGCCCGGAGCCGGGCAGCTGCCGCGAGGACGGCGAGCGCCAGAACCGGTCGAAGACGTACTGCAGCTCGTCCTGCGGGATGCCCGGGCCGTGGTCGCGGACGGTCAGCCGGCCGTCGATCAACGACACGTCCACGGCGCCGCCGGGCGGGCTGTACTTCACCGCGTTGTCCAGCAGGTTGATCACCGCCCGCTCCAGCGCCGCCGCGTCCCCGTGCACGTACCAGGGGTGGACGGCGAGGTTGAAGACCAGGCCGGGCCCGCGCAGCCGGGCCCGCTCCACCGCCCGCCCGGCGATCTCGTGCAGGGCGACCACGGCGAGGTTCTGACCGGGCTTCGGCGAGTCGGGGCGGGACAGCTGCAGCAGGTCGCCGATCAGCAGGGTCAGTTCCTGCATCTGGGCCTTCATGTTGCCGAGCAACCGGGTACGGGTGTCCGCCGGCAGCGGGCGCCCGGTCTCGTCGCTGCGGATCAGCAGGTCGACGTTGGTGCGCAGCGAGGTCAGCGGGGTGCGGAGTTCGTGCCCGGCGTCGGCGATCAGCCGGGTCTGCCGTTCGCGGGAGTTGAGCAGCGCGGTGGACATCGAGTTGAACGAGGTGGACAGCCGGGCGATCTCGTCCTTGCCGTGGACGGGGATGGTGGTGCCGACCTCCTCGGTGCGGGCGATGTGCTCCACCGCGTCGCTCAGCCGGTCGACCGGCTTGAGCGCCGACCGGGCCACGATCCGTCCGGTGAACCCCGCGCCGACCACTCCGGCCGCGGCCACCCCGGCGAGGATGTAGGCGAGCTGCCGCAGCGAGTCCTGGACGCCGGTGATGTCCTGCGCGGTCAGCATGATCGCCGGTTCCTGGGACTGCACGATGTAGACCTTGGACACCCGCACCATGGCGGGCCTGCCGCTGACGAACGCGCCGTCCCGGAAGCGGACGGTGTTGTCCGGCGCTGTCAGGATCGAACGGTCGGCGGGGTCGGTCTCGATGGCCTTGGTGGCGCCGATCGGCAGGCATACCGCGCCGGTGGCGGTGACCAGCTGGTTGTCCCAGCGGTTCGGTCCTCCGCCGCGCTCCGGCCCGCCCCGGTCGGGGTGGGTGGCGTCGAAGAGCGCTTTGGTGGCGAGCGACTTGGTCAGTGCCTGCTGGGGCGTGGTCCCGCAGTTCGGGAGGGTGTCACCGGTGAGCTGGCCGTTGGCGATGGTCCGGAAGTCGTACGGCGCCGCGCGGAGGTTGTCCTTCACCTGCTGGTAGAGCCGGTCCCTGACGAGGAACCAGCAGGCCAGGGCGGACAGGGCGATGGCCACCGCGACGGCGGCGGCGGTGAGTACGGCCAGCCGGCTCCGCAGCGACCGGCCGCGGAACCACCCCGTGAGCCGGCCGACCGCCTTCACGCTGCCGCGCCGCTGGCGGGCCGCAGCGCGTAGCCGACGCCGCGCACGGTCTGGATGAGCCGGGGCATGCCGCCCTGCTCGGTCTTCCGCCGCAGGTACATGACGTAGACGTCGAGCGAGTTGGAGGACGGCTCGAAGTCGAAGCCCCAGACGGCCTTGAGGATCTGCTCCCGGGTCAGCACCTGCCGCGGGTGGGAGAGGAACATCTCCAGCAGCATGAACTCGGTGCGGGTGAGTTCGATCGGCCGGCCGGCCCGGGTGACCTCGCGGGTGGCGGTGTTCATCCGCAGGTCGGCGAAGGCGAGCACTTCGTCCTCGTCCTCGGCGGAGGCGGCGCGGGCGGCGGCCTCGCTGGCGAGGGCGCTGCGGCGGAGCAGGGCGCGGACCCTGGCGAGGAGTTCGTCGAGCTCGAAGGGCTTGGCGAGGTAGTCGTCGGCGCCGACGTCGAGGCCGGTGACGCGGTCGCCGACGGCGTCCCGGGCGGTGAGCATGAGCACCGGGGCGGTGTCGCCGCGGGAGCGCATCCGGCGCACCGCGGTGAGGCCGTCCATCCGCGGCATCATGATGTCGAGCAGGACCAGGTCGGGCTTGTCGCGCTCGACCGCCTCCAGAGCCTCGAAGCCGTCGGTGGCGGTGGTGACCTCGTAGCCCTCGAAGGCGAGGCTGCTCTCCAGGGCGTCCCGCAGGGCGGGCTCGTCGTCGACCACCAGGAGCCGGGCGGTGCTGCTGCCCGCGGGCTCGGCGGGGATGCGGTCGTCGGCGGGGGGCGTCATGGGCTCGGGCCCTTTCTGGCTTTCGTGGGGGCGGTGGCGTGGGGGGTGCTGCCATTGTCCTGCGGGAGGTGCTTTCCCGCGGGAGTGTGCGGTTACAGGTTCTGGCCGGACTGCATCTTCGACAGGACCTGCTTGACGTCGTCGATCGGGATGGCGAAGCCGAGGCCGACACTGCCGGCGGTGCTGGAGCCGGCGGTGGAGTTGGAGCCGCTCGCCGAGTACATCGCGGAGTTGATGCCGATGACCTGGCCGCTGGCGTTGATCAGCGGGCCGCCGGAGTTGCCCGGGTTGAGTGCGGCGTCGGTCTGCAGGGCCTTGTAGGTGGCGGAGTCGCCGGAGGCGGCGGACCGGCCTTCCAGGCCGGGCAGCCTGGGGAAGCCGAAGCCGCCGTTGCCGCGGGTGGAGCCCTCGTCGACCTGGACGGTGACCTCGCGGTTCTCGGCGCTGATGATGCCGGAGGTGACGGTGCCGGTGAGGCCCTCCGGGCTGCCGATGGCGACGACCGGGTCGCCGACCCGGACGGTGTCGGAGTCGCCGAGGACGGCCGGGGTGAGGCCGCTGACGCCGGAGGCGGTGATCACGGCGACGTCCAGCGACTTGTCGGTGCCGGTGACGGTGGCCTGGGCCGTCCTGCCGTCCTGGAAGGTGACGGTGGCCTGTCCGCCGTCCACGGCGCCGGCGATCACGTGGTAGTTGGTGAGGATCCGGCCGTTCGCGGTGAGGACGACGCCGGTGCCGGTGGCGGTGCCGCTGCCGTCCTTGACGGTGATCTGGACGACGCTGGGGGAGACCGCGCCGGCGATCGCGGTGACGTCGGCGGTGCCGTCGGCCTTCGCGGCGACCGGGGAGACCAGGGTGCTGGAGGCGCTGCTCCCGCCGTCCCCGGCCCGGGCGACGGTACCGCCGACGACCCCGCCGAGCAGGGCCGCGCCGGCGGCGACGGCCGCGGCCAGGGCGAGCCGTCCGCGCAGGAAGCCGCGGCGGGCGTGCGCGCCGGGGGAGGACGTCGGGGGCACCGCACCGGGGCCCTCGGGCGGCGTGGGCGGCTCGGGGGCGTCCGCGAAGGCCGCAGCGTACGGCGGGGCCTGCCCGTCGGCGGCGGGGTCGGCCGGTCCGTACCCCGTGGCCTGCTGTGCGTCGGCGAGGTGCGCGGTCGGCGGGTGGGCCGGCTGCCCGGGGTGGGCGGAGGGCCACACCAGGTGGCCGTCGGGGGTGCGGTACGGGTCGTCGCTGCTGCGGTACTGGTCGCTCATGGCAACCACGTTCCGCCCGCCGCATGAACGGTTGATGAGAACGCGCTCAGAACGCTCCGAGAAGCCCGTCAGGTTCTCATAAAGCCTGGTCAGGCAGTGGGCGCGGGCTCCTCGCCGGAGCAGCCGCAGGAACGCCGCACGACCAGGCGCGATTCGAACTTCCGCACCCGCTCGGTGTCCGATCCGGGCACCATCAGCGAGTCGTCGAGCACCAGGTCGACGGCGGCGCGGGCCATGGCGTCGCGGTCGGAGGCGACGGTGGTCAGCGGCGGGTCGGCGAGGGCGGCCTCGGGCACGTCGTCGAAGCCGGCGACGGCGAGGTCCTCGGGCACCCGCAGGCCGACCTCGCGGGCGGCCCGCAGCACGCCGATCGCCTGGTCGTCGGTGGAGCAGAAGATCGCCGGCGGGCGGTCGGGCGAGCGCAGCAGCTCCAGCGCGACCTCGTAGGCGCCGTACCGGTGGAAGGGGGCGTCGACCAGGTGCTGCTCGGTCGGCAGGCCGTGCGCGGACATGGCGCGCTGCCAGCCCTCGACGTGGTCGATGACCGGGTCGCCGGGCGCGGGGGACTCGACCGGGCCGCCGAAGCAGACCACGTACGGGTGGCCGTGCACCTCCAGCAGGTGGCGGACGGCGAGCTCGGAGCCGCCGACGTCGTCGGTGACCACGGCGACGTCGTCGATGGCCTCGGGCCGGCGGTGCAGCAGCACGACCTTGGCGCCCTCCATCGCGGCGAACTCCTCGGCGGCGCGCTGCGAGGGGCCCTGGCTGACCAGGATCAGACCGGCCACCCGCATGCCGAGGAAGGCCCGGACGTAGTGGACCTCGCGGTCGTCGACGTAGTCGGAGTTGCCGATCAGGACGAGCTTGCCGCGCTCGGAGGCGGCCCGTTCCACGGCGTGCGCCATCTCGGCGAAGAAGGGCTGCCGGGCGTCGGGGACGACCATGCCGATCAGGTTGGTGCGGCGCGAGGCCATCGCCTGGGCGACGCTGTTCGGCCGGTAGCCGAGCTGCTCGATCGCCGCGAGGACCTTCTCGCGGGTCGCCGGGGCGACCGGGCGGGGTCCGTTGTTGATCACGTAGCTGACGACCGCGGTCGAGGTCCCAGCCAGTCGGGCTACATCGTCGCGCGTCACCTTGGCCACGGAGGGAGTCTACGCGGGTGGCAGGTCGACGGTAGGAGGAGTCTCACGTACCGGCCGGTCGGTCGTGCCGGTACCCGCCCCTATCCGGACAAGCCGGGCGGGGGGGGGCCGCGGGGGCCCCCCCCCCCCCCCCCCG